>CAMFZJ010000144.1 GCA_946004305.1 uncultured Clostridia bacterium
ACAAGGAGTATCGTCGGCAGCGTCAGATGTGTATAAGAGACAGATATTATTGTATTCTTAGTATCAATGATTCCTCTTGTTGAGTTAAGAGGAGCTATTCCTATAGGTGTAGGCTTAGGATTGCCGGCTTGGGAATGTTATATTATTGCTTGTATTGGTAATATGTTGCCTGTTCCTATTATTTACTTCTTTGCAAGGAAAGTGCTTTTATGGGGTAAAGATAAAAAATATATTGGTAAATTCTTTACTTTTTGTGTTGAAAAAGGTGAAAAGGGCGGCGAAAAGCTAAAGAAAAAAGCAGGTAAAGGTCTATTTTTTGCTTTACTATTATTTGTAGGAATACCTTTACCCGGCACCGGTGCATGGACAGGAACCTTGGCTGCCAGCTTTTTAAATATGGATTTTAAAACCAGCGTAATTGCATGTATGGGCGGTGTACTGCTTGCAGGTGTAATTATGGGACTTGCAAGTATGGGTGTTTTTGGTGCCATTGGTGCAATATTTTGATATATGGGCGGACATTGTTCGCCCTTGTTCTTTATATAGATTATTTGGAAGTGTTTAGTTATGAGTGAACATAAAGATGTTGTTATAATCGGCGGCGGTGCTTCAGGCATAGTATGCGCAATTAAAGCCGCTGAAATTAACAAATACAAAAGAATTACCATTCTTGAAAAGCAACCTAAAATTGGAAGAAAGCTTTTGTCAACAGGTAACGGAAGATGTAATTTTACAAATATCAGTTCAGATATTATTAATTATCATGGTAGCTTTGCAAAATATGTTGATAAAGTATTTGAAAACTATTCTCCTGAAAGAATCATTAATATTTTCAAAAGCTATGGTCTTGTATCCAAGGTTGAGTCTGAGGGCAGAGTGTATCCTTATTCTAATCACGCTTCTTCTGTAGTAGATGTTTTAAGGTTTAAACTTGAAAGCTTAAATGTTGAAATAATTTGTGATTGTGAAGTTGAAAATGTAATAAAAAACAAGGCGGATTTTCTGATTAAAACAAAAGATGCAACCTATTCTGCCGAAAAGGTTGTATTTACTACCGGTTCTATGGCTGGAAATAAACTTGGCGGAAGTATGAAAGGTATTAATATTCTTCAAGAGTTAGGTCATAGCACTTCTCACATATCCCCTGCTCTATGTCCAATTATTGTTAAAAATAATGTACTGCCATCAGTTAAGGGACTTCGTTCAACAGGTAAGGTTTCCTTGATTTGTAATAATAAAATAATTAAGGAAGAAACGGGAGAAATCCAATTTACTGAAAATGCCCTATCAGGTATTTGTGTATTCAACCTTGCTACCTATGTAAAGGATAATAATAACTATTTAATTAAAGTATCGTTACTTCCTGAATTTAGTGATGAGAAACTTAAAGAAATGATGAAAAAAAGAATCAATACATTCAGTAACAGACCTTGTGAAGACTTATTTACAGGATTATTTCATAAAAAACTTGGAATTGCATTACTCAAAGAATGTAATATAAAACCTATTTCAAAACATATTAATGAGCTTACTGCAAATGAAATTGAAAAAATATCAAACATAATTAACAATTGGAATTTTTCTGTAACAGGATTAGCAGACTATAGTAAAGCTCAGGTAGTATCAGGTGGTATTAAAGGTAAAGAAATTAATCCTAATACTATGGAGAGTAAATTAATACCCAATTTATACATTTGCGGTGAGGCTATTGATATTGACGGCGATTGCGGTGGATATAATCTGCAATTTGCTTTTGCAAGCGGATTTTTGGCTGGTGAAAACCTATGATAAGAATTAATAATTTATCTTTACCCTTAGACTATAATGACAGCTTTTTGCAGAAAATGATTTGCAGAGAACTCAGAATTTGTGAAAATCATATTGATAGCTTTTATCTTCTAAAACGTTCTGTAGATGCGAGGAAGAAAAATGATGTACATTTTATAGCAAATATAGATGTTACAGTTAATATAAATGAAAGTAAAGTTACAACAAAAGCAAGAAATAAGAATATAAGCATTGTTAAACCATATAAATACGAAATACCTTTGTGTAAAAAGCTAAATTATCATCCTATAATTATAGGATTTGGTCCTGCCGGTATGTTTGCAGGTTTAGTGTTAGCTCAGGCAGGCGCAAAACCGATTATTTTTGAGCAAGGCTATGATGTAGATACAAGAATGGAAGATATTAATAATTTTATCAATACAGGAAGACTAAACACATCATCAAATATTCAGTTTGGTGAAGGTGGTGCCGGTACATTTTCTGATGGCAAACTAAATACAGGCACTAAGGACATTAGAGCAAGGAAGGTTCTCATAGAGCTAAATAAGCACGGAGCCCCTGATGAAATATTATATAACGGTAAGCCTCATATAGGCACAGACAAACTTCGTACTGTAGTTAAAAACATTAGAAAAGAAATTGTATCTCTTGGAGGAAAAGTATATTTTGGGACAAAGCTTGTAGAAATTAAGAGTAAGGCAAAATGTGTCACAGGAATTGTAATTGAAGAAAACAACTCAAAAAAGATTATAGAAACAGACAATGTAATTTTAGCTATCGGTCATAGCTCAAGAGATACTTTTGAAATGCTGTATAACAGTAATATTTCATTGGAGCAAAAGTCTTTTTCTGTTGGTGCAAGAATTGAACACCTTCGTGAAGATATTGATAAATCTCAATACGGAAAATTTGCAGGTAATGAAAAATTAGGGGCTGCCCCATATAAACTGAACGTACATCTTAAAAACGGCAGAGGTGTATATACATTTTGTATGTGTCCGGGCGGAGAGGTTGTTCCGGCAACAAGTGAAGAAAATATGGTTTGCACTAACGGTATGAGTGAATTTAAAAGAAATAAAGTAAATTCTAACTCAGCATTATTAGTGGGAGTAAGTCCCGAGGATTTTGGTAGCAGTCACCCTTTGGCTGGAATTGAATTTCAGCGCAAGATTGAAAAAAATGCCTTTGTTTTCGGCGGTGAAAACTATAATGCACCGGTACAAAAGGTAGGAGATTTCCTTAAAAAACGCAATTCTACACAGTTTGGAAGTGTTAAACCAAGCTACAAACCTGATGTATCCTTTGCGCAAATGGATGATATTCTACCTGAATTTGTAACAGACTCAATGCGTGAAGCTATAGTGCTTATGGATAACAAACTTAAAGGCTTTGCTAATTCTGATGCTATATTAACAGGAGCAGAAACGAGAAGCTCATCACCTGTCAGAATTTTAAGAGATGAAACCTTGCAGTCAATAAGCCTAAAAGGTTTATATCCTTGCGGAGAAGGTGCCGGATATGCAGGCGGTATAGTGTCAGCTGCTGTTGACGGAATAAAATGTGCTGAGAAAATTTTGAGTGATAATAAATATTAGAGTAAATGAAAAAAGAGAGAAGTTGTCTTCTCTCAATTCTCATAAATATTTTTTGCGACCAGATCTATAAGCCGGGTTCTGTCGGGGACAGTTATCTATCTTGGCAGAGCGTTACCGCTGCTGCTCAATGCCACCTCCAAAGGACTGCCGAGCAAGCATATATGTCCTACCACGGTGTTGCTCCGAACAGGGTTTACACGTCAGATATGTCTCCATATC
>CAMFZJ010000145.1 GCA_946004305.1 uncultured Clostridia bacterium
GGCGAACATCTGCAAAATAAAGAGGAACAATGTCGATATTTTCACGCTTAATATATTGCCAAATATCCTTTTCTGTCCAGTTAGATATTGGGAATACTCGGATACTTTCGCCCTTATTTATTTCTGTATTAAACAGTTTCCACATTTCGGGACGCTGGTTTTTGGGATCCCATGCGTGGTCGGCGTTTCTAAATGAGAAGATTCTTTCCTTAGCACGGGATTTTTCTTCGTCACGTCTGCCGCCGCCAAAAGCAGCAGTAAATCCATACTTATCAAGAGCCTGCTTAAGTGCCTTTGTTTTCATAATATCCGTGTAGGCTGAGCCGTGGTCAAAAGGATTTATTCCCTGCTCAACACCCTCCTGATTGATGTATTCAAGCATAGTAATTCCGTATTTCTCTGCAACCTTATCCCTGAATTCGATCATTTCCTTAAACTTCCATGTTGTGTTTACATGAAGGAAAGGGAAAGGCGGTTTTTCAGGATAAAAAGCCTTCATAGCTAAGTGAAGCATTACAGAGGAATCTTTACCGATTGAATAAAGCATAACCGGATTTTCACATTCTGCGGCTACTTCTCTCATTATATATATAGCCTCAGCCTCCAGCTCATCTAAATGCGACATTTTTCCCATAATTTTCACTCCCATTACATAATAATATTTCCAATACCAAGGGCAAGAATACAAGAAATTACAACCCTCAGTCCTGAATTAACCTTGGTAAATTTTTTCAAAAGTAAATTAACTGCATAAATCAACGCAAACTCAACAGCAATAATAAAGATAGAACATCCATATTCCTGTCCGATATGCAAGGATTGATATATTAGTGACAACATAACCGAACCTAATAGACCGGATATAATTGTTTTTACCCATGATTTTAGAATTTCAAAAATTCTGATTTTTTCAAATCTTTTAAAAATAAACTGAGCAAGAGATACAACGCTGCAGGAACCTACAATACTACAGCCAAAGCCTGCTAAGGCAACAGCACAGCCCTGGAGAATATTGCCGGAAATATCGTATCCCATAAAATAGCCGATACCTGTTAGGGTTTTGCAAAGTATTGACCCCGGAAGAACATTTACAACAGTAACAAGCTGACCGTAAAAGCTTTCCTCGGAAATCATACCTGTTGATACAAACATACCGTCTGCAATAGTAAGGTAAGCGTCACCGCCGCCAAAGGACATTACAGAAGAAAGAAAGCCGTTGCCCATAAATCCCCATAAGCCACTATATACAAACAAAGCAGGAACACAAAGAGCAAGGAAGAAAATTAACCACGCAATCTCCTCTTTCAAAAGGCTTGTGACAGGCTCGCTCTTTATTTTCTTGCTGCCGCCTTTATGTTCATAATACAGTCCATATACTGCAAGGACAAGCATTACAAGCTGTAGCGTGGTTAAAATATATCCTTTTTCAATAAAAGGAATTTCAATTTTTGAATTGCAGAGAATATAAGGTATACATACAACTGCACTTACTATAACCTTTGGCACAGTAAACTTACACTGAGTAAACAGCAGAACAAAAAAGGTAACTATAAGAATATTAACTGTAGAAATAGAAAACAGAGGATTTCCCTCTATTCCGAACAAACTGAGAATTTTATAAACAGCTTTTCCTGAATTAAGAACAAAAACTCCCAGTATTATTGCAACTGCAAAAAATGTTCTGTTACGCTTTTTAGCCCAGCTGACAGTACCGCTGACATATCCTGTAAGCATAGAAATAATGAAAGCAGAAATTCCTATTGATACAATTTCAATTTGTTTAAGAATAACAGTATCAACGCTTGACAACCCTGACAGCAACAGCACAGTTGCAACTGCTCCGGGAGCAGCCATACACAATGCCGCCAAGAGCATTCCCATAGTACCGCCGAAACGCTTGCCTATCATTCCCGAAATTTCAACAGGCAAAGCTCCGGGAGTTATGCTTGAAACAATAACGTCAGAGTCATATTCATATTTTGTAATAAGCTTTCTGCCTGTTACCATTTCCTGTTCAATTACAGGAATCAGGGAAGTACCTCCTCCAAAACCAATACAGCCGATTTTAAGCAAGGATAACAGCCAGCCAACTTTTCCCTTTAATTTATTAGCCATAAAAACCCCTAACAGTTTATAAAATCAAAGCGGAAATGACGTTATCATTACTGACAACGCCCGTTGTAGGGTGGACTTTAAAAACTTTTCTCTTTACACAATATACATTGTGTAAACTCCAATACCCCATAATATATACATAGAGTATTTTATCAAAGAAATGTGATGAAATTGTGAAAAAAGGCGATGAAAATGCTGATATAACAATTACAACTTTGCAAATAGCAACTCCCGAACCGTACCCTTTTTCTAATATTATAGTTTGTTCTCTGCTTTATTAATTATGTAAAATCCTTTTGAATTAAGACAATCTGTTCTGTTATACAGCATTGGAGTGTCATCCATCTGCATAAATATTGCTCCTGCCTCCTCAACTATACATTGCATTGCCGCAGTATCCCATTCCATTGTTGGGTTATGACGGTAATACACATCAGCCTCACCCTTTGCAATCATACAGCCCTTGAGAGAGCTTCCGGCCTTTACAAGGTTTTTCAGCTCATATTTTTTAATCAGGTTTTCCATTTCTTCACAGCCGTGGGAATTGCTCATTACCACATTCAGCTGATTTTTCGCCTTATTCTCCTGATTTACTCTAAGCTTTACAACCTGTCCGTCCTTTTCAAGATAACTGCCCTTATCCTTACTTCCGTAGTAAAGCTCCTGTGTTACAGGAACATAAATTACACCCATAACAGATTTGTGCTTATAGCTTAATGCAATATTAACAGTAAACTGTCCGTTTCTTTTAATAAACTCCTTTGTTCCGTCAAGAGGATCAACCACAAAACAAAAGTCATTTTCAAGTCTTTTTAAATCGTCCTTTTCTTCTTCTGATAAAATAGCATATTCAGGGAAATTGTCCTTTAACATTTCAACAATCACCTTGTTTGCTGCCTTATCAGCCAAGGTTAACGGGCTGTTATCCTTTTTATATTCAACACCGAAATCCTCGCTGTTGTATATTTCCATAATAGCCTTGCCTGCTAAAACAGCCGCCTCCTTGGAAATCTGAAGTTCTTTTTCTAAATTCATATATTATCACCCTTAATTTATATTATCCTAATTTATTGTAATGCCAAAATAATGCTAAACAAACACACAATTAACATAAACAAAAGGCTGCTTAAAAGATTTATCCATTAAGCAGTCTTTTTAGAGCATAAGCTCTTTATTAACTTTTACTCAACATCGCAAGTATAATCAATAAGAGTCTTTGTAGTCTTTACTAACATCATGTTATTTAATTCATCAGATGTTGTTAATTTAGTAACTGCGTCTATCTGTGACTTCCATGTGCTTCCGCTGTATGTCTGCACCTTAATGCTGGCAATATTCATTCCCTTCTTAAATGTGTAGCTGTAAATCGGAACACCGTTGTAAGTCTTATCTGTTTCTGACATTATATATGTCTTGATATATGTGCTACCGCTTTCATCTGCAATCTTTACATACAATCTGTAGATATAGCCTGCGTTTA
>CAMFZJ010000146.1 GCA_946004305.1 uncultured Clostridia bacterium
TCGGCGCATATGACGAATATAATCGGCATACTAAAGCTGGCAAACTCCTCAACTCTTGCCCTTATTGATGAGCTTGGGGCAGGCACCGACCCTGTTGAGGGTGCGGCTTTGGCTATTGCTATTCTGGAAAAGCTGAGAAGCCGCGGTGCAAAAATTGCAAGTACAACTCACTATGCAGAGCTTAAGGAATTTGCTCTTAAAACTCAAGGAATAGAAAACGGAAGCTGCGAATTTGACGTAAAAACTCTCAGACCTACCTACAGACTGTTAATCGGTGTTCCCGGAAAAAGTAATGCTTTTGCTATTTCTCAAAGGCTTGGTATGGATAAGGAACTTGTTGACAGAGCAAAGGAGCTTGTTACTGCTGAAAGCAGACAGTTTGAAGATGTAGTTGAAACCTTGGAGCATAGACGTCAGAGTATTGAAAAACAGCTTGAAAACGCACAACGTCTTACTCAAAAAGCTAATACCGAAAAGCAAAAGGCTGAAAATGAGCTTGCAAAGGCTAAGAAAAATGCTGAAGAAGAAATCCGCCGTGCAAAAGAAGAGGCGGAGCGTATTGTATCTAAAACCAAAGCTCAGGCTTATGCACTAATGGATGAAATTGATAAGCTGAAGAAAAACAAGAAAGATGCCGACTCTCAGGCAAAGGCAAAGCTAAGACAGGGAATCAGACAAATTGAGGAAAGCGCCGACCCTATTGAAAGACAAAAAAGCTCCGACTACAAACTGCCACGACCTCTGAAAATTGGTGACGATGTTCTTATTTATGACATTGACAAGGATGCAGTTGTTCTTGAATTGCCTGACAAGGACAATATGGTGCAGGTACAAGCAGGTATTATTAAAACAAGAGTTGAGCTTTCAAACCTTAGACTTAAGGAAAAGAAAACCGAAAAAATCAAAAATCCTTACAGAAATACTAACAGAAGTGTTCAGCGCAGCGTAGATATCCATCCAGTTACGGAAATTGACGTAAGAGGGCAAACAGCTATTGAAGCAATTATGGCTGTTGACTCAGCAATTGACAATGCAATTCTCACAAATGTTGAGCATATTACCATTATTCACGGCAAAGGAACCGGTGTTTTAAGAACGGAAATTCAAAAGCATCTGAGGACAATTAAACAGGTTAAAAGCTTTAGACTCGGTACCTTCGGCGAAGGCGAAAGCGGAGTAACCATAGTTGAGTTGAAATAAAAGAAGAACCACCCGTAAGGGTGGTTCTTCTTTTGATCGGGAAAAGGTATATTCACCTTATCAATACTTTACCCTCACATTTCTTTATTGTTCATAATAACAGCACTAATTTTTAAGGAAATCAGTAAAAGAATAATGCTTACTATAAAAGAAATTTCAAACAAAATCCCCACACTTACAACAGGCAGATTGTTAATGATACTAAGTAAATCAATATGAAATAACAGTTCGGATCCTTTTACGATAATCATCCCTAAAAAAACTACTAAACCGATTGAAATAATAATGACAATTCTTCCTTTTTCACCGCCATATTTAATCTGAAAAGGAAACATTACAGCTTGCACAATCAACATAATAGGTAAAATCATTAAACTGCTCATGATTAAATCTGTAATAGGCATACTTCCCTTTGTCACAGTCACAATTATTGATAGTAAGGTCGAAAAAATCCACGTTATACATCCGAGTAACAATCCCAGACAGTATTTTTCAAGTGCATAACCCGTACGAGTAATGGGCAGTGTAAACAAAAAAGCATTTCCATTGTCAAATTCATCATAACTTATAGTGCTTAATGCAAACAACGATATCACAAAGGTCAAAAAACCTATGGGAAAGGTTACATAATCGGTAAATACAATCATACTCACTGCAATGGCTATCATTATTAAGAAGAAATGCTTTTGCGTCATTATTAATTTAAAATCTTTTACAAATAATCCTTTCATTTCTTTTGTCCCCTTATCATCATTGTTATCACTTCATCAATTGTTCCTCTCTCAATCGCTATTTGAGGGCAATTCTCCACATAATACTGTTTTTGATTTGTCAAACAACTATACCCATAAGTTTCTTTTTTGCAACGTAGAATAAACTGTTTATCCAGATCATCAAACTGGTTTTCACTAACTTTTAATAAAGCATAATCGCTTAACAATACATCAGTATCTTCGTGTAATATAATCTTCCCCTCGTGTATCATATAAATATCATCGCACAAAGTCTCTAAGTCACCGGAAATATGAGAGCTGATTAGAATTGAACGATCTTCATCCTTCTCCATAAACTCTCTCAACATATCCAATAATTCATCTCTTGCAAGCACATCTAATCCAGCAGTCGGTTCGTCAAGAATTAGCAATTTGGCATTATGTGAAACTGCAACTAAGACTTTTAGCTTTGCCTTCATTCCTGTTGAAAAGTCTTTTATTTTCTTATCAAACGGTAATTGAAATCTGTGGAGCTGTTCAATAAAAAACTCTTTATCAAATTCCTTATACATACTTTGTAATATTGGAATGATGTCCTTTACTTTTAAATAACCGCTAAAGCCGGAATCTGATAATACTACGCCCAATTTTTCCTTGTCATTTACAGTAAAGTCTTCTAAATATTTCCCCAACAAACTAACACGTCCCTCATCAATAGAAATCAATCCTAATATTGCTTTAAAGGTTGTGCTTTTTCCTGCACCGTTTTGCCCTATTAATCCTGTTACAAATCCCGGCTTAACTTCTAAGGAGCAATCCAGTGAAAAATTATTATAATTCTTTCTTATGTGGTCGATTTTTAACATATATCATCCCTCCAAAATTAATTCAAACAAGCTCTTAATATCTTCATCACTAATCCCGCATCTTCTTCCTTTTTGAATTGCTTGTTCTAAATCTGCTTCTAATTCTTTCTTTTGTTCTTCAAACAGAAGTTGGGAATTAATTGCTGTTACATATGTTCCTTTACCGTGTATGGTTGCTGTGAAGCCTTCGCCTTCCAAAGTATCATATGCTTTTTTTACGGTTAACGCACTTATTTTCAATTCCTTAGACAATGTACGAACAGAGGGAAGATTGTCATTTTCCTTTAGTTCGCCGGTACGTATCAATAGCTTAATTTGATCTACAATTTGCTCATATATAGGAACCATCAAGGTAGTGTTAATAATGATTTTCATTTTTTCAGCCTCTCTTTTATATAACAGTATATAACAGTATTATACTGTTGTCAAGTGTTATATGAAAATCGGAGAATTATGCAGTCAACCGGACTGTTTTCTTGACGCCCTTTCGAGCCCCTTTGCTTGCAACAAAAAATACGGACACCTAAAAGTGTCCGTATTTCTTTGGCGCGCTGGAAGTATGTTCATATTTATATTACTTCCTCCTCGCCTTTTGGGTTCACGTTTTAGGGAAATGTTTCTTCTGCGCTCCTCACTAAAAATGCTCCACCGGAGCATTTTCTTTACATTCGGCTTCGAGTCCCTTCCGGCGACAAAAATAACAGGCACCCATCTGGGTGCCTGTTATTTTTAATGGCGCGCTGGAAGTATGTTCATATTTATATTACTTCCTCCTCGCCTTTTGGGTT
>CAMFZJ010000147.1 GCA_946004305.1 uncultured Clostridia bacterium
CACAAGGAGTATCGTCGGCAGCGTCAGATGTGTATAAGAGACAGCCTATAAAACTTATAGGTTTAATATGAAAGGTTGATTTTATGAAGCTTATCACAAGAAAAAACTGCAAAACAATCCGTTGTTGTAAAACTATACGAATGTAAATAATCGCTGATTTATATACTTTTAAAATCCAACATAAAACAAAATTCTAACAATATGATATAAGGAGTAATTAAAATGAGTAAACTAAATGAAAGAAATCTACACTTTGAAACATTACAGCTTCACGTTGGACAGGAAAGTGCAGACCCTGTAACTGATGCAAGAGCAGTTCCCATATATGCAACAACTTCCTATGTTTTCCATAACAGTCAGCACGCAGCTGACAGATTTGCCCTGAGAGATGCAGGCAATATTTACGGCAGACTTACAAACCCAACACAGGATATTTTTGAAAGAAGAATTGCAGCTCTGGAGGGAGGCTCAGCAGCTTTAGCAGTAGCTTCAGGTGCAGCGGCAGTTACATATACAATTCAGGCTCTCACAAAGACAGGGGACAATATTGTAGCTGCAAAGACAATTTATGGAGGCACATACAATCTTCTTGAGCATACATTATCCACATACGGCGTTCACACAACATTTGTTGATCCTGATGAAGAGGGCGCATTTGAAAACGCAATTGATGAAAACACAAAAGCACTTTACATTGAATCCCTGGGCAATCCAAATTCAAATCTTATAGACATAAAGAAAGTTGCAGACATTGCCCATAGCCACAATATTCCGCTGGTAGTTGACAGCACATTTGCAACACCGTTCTTGTTAAGACCTATTGAGTATGGCGCAGACATTGTTGTACATTCAGCTACAAAATTTATCGGCGGCCACGGTACTGCTATAGGCGGTGTAATTATTGAAAGCGGTAAGTTCGACTGGGCTGCCTCAGGCAAATTCCCACAGTTCTCAGAGCCTAACCCATCATACCACGGAGCAGTATTCACACAGGCGGCACCGGGCGCAGCCCTCGTAACCTTTGTCAGAGCAATTCTATTAAGGGATACCGGCGCAACTTTGTCACCGTTCCACGCATTTATTTTCTTGCAGGGACTTGAAACACTATCCCTAAGAGTTGAACGCCACGCTGAAAATACAAAGAAAGTTGTGGAGTTTTTAGCAAATCACCCACAGGTTGAAAGCGTAAACCACCCCTCACTTCCCGATTCAAAATACAAAAGCCTGTATGATAAATATTTCCCCAATGGCGGAGGCTCAATCTTCACATTTGAAATTAAGGGTGACGATAAAACTGCTCAAAAGTTTATTGATAATCTTCAGGTGTTCTCACTTCTTGCAAATGTTGCAGATGTAAAATCGTTGGCTATTCACCCTGCCTCAACAACCCACTCACAGCTTACCGAAGCTGAGCTTGAGGAACAGGGCATCAAGCCAAATACAATCAGACTTTCAATTGGTACAGAGCATATTGATGACATACTCTTTGACCTTAATGAAGCCTTTGACTCAGTAGCAGAATAATCATTATTAATATACGGAAAGGATAATTACTATGGCTAAAATATATGAAAACATCACACAGTTAATCGGAAAAACTCCATTGGTTGAGCTAAAGAAATTCGCTTCCGGCTCAAATGCAAAGGTTATAGCAAAGCTTGAGTACTTCAATCCGGCAGGTTCAGTAAAGGACAGAATAGCAAATGCAATGATTAAGGACGCAGAGGATAAAGGAAAGCTTAAAGCAGGAGCAACAATTATCGAGCCTACCTCAGGTAATACAGGTATAGGCTTGGCGTCTGTTGCGGCGGCAAAGGGCTATAAGGTTATTTTAACAATGCCTGAAACTATGAGCGTAGAGCGCAGAAACCTTCTTAAAGCATACGGTGCAGAGATTGTTTTAACTGACGGTGCAAAGGGTATGAAGGGTGCAATTGCAAAAGCAGATGAGCTTAACGAATCTATAGAAGGCTCTGTAATATTGGGACAGTTTGTAAATCCTGCAAACCCTGCTGTGCATAAAGCTACTACAGGCCCTGAAATTTGGGAAGATACTGAGGGAAAGGTTGATATTTTCGTAGCAGGCGTAGGCACAGGCGGTACATTAAGCGGTGTAGGCGCATATCTTAAATCACAGAATCCTGATATTAAAGTAGTTGCTGTAGAGCCTGAAACATCACCGGTTCTTTCAAAGGGAACAGCAGGTCCTCACAAAATTCAGGGAATAGGCGCAGGCTTTGTGCCTGATACCCTTAATACAGATATCTACGATGAGATTATTACTGTTCCAAACGAGGCTGCTTTTGAATCAGCTAATAAAATTGCAAAGACAGAGGGCATTTTGGTTGGTATCTCCTCCGGAGCCTCAGCCTGGGCAGCATCTCAGCTTGCTCAAAGACCGGAAAATGCCGGCAAAACTATCGTGGCTCTTTTACCTGACACAGGTGAGCGTTACCTCTCAACAGGTGTATTTTCGTAAGCAAAAATTAATTTATTATATTAAAAGGACGGATATTGGGTTAATATCCGTCCTTTGTTGTAGTATTTCTGTTGTGAAAAAGAATTAACAAACATTTACATTTAGTTTTAGCACAACACCGCTTACCTTAATTTTAAGAGTAGTTTTTCCCTTCTTTAAACCTTTGATTTTCAGGGTGGAAGCTGATTTTTTAGAAGTTATTTTTGCATACTTTGTGTTTGTGTACTTATTGTTAATTCCTTTAATTTTGCCCATGATTTTTACCGATACTGTATGATTTTTCTTAACAGATACGGTTTTTTTACTAAGCTTTGGGTTGTTTACTTTAATAGTAAATGTGTTCTTGAATTTTTGGTTTTTTACAGTAATAGTAACCTTGCCTGCTTTTTTTGCCGTAATTCTGCCTGAGGAATTAACAGTAGCAATTCTTGTGTTGCTTGATTTATAGCTTATTTTATTAGTTACGTCAGTTGTAAGAAGAACAGCTTTGGATTTAACTGATGTAGTTTCTTTCACATATATCGGTTTCTTTGGATTGTTGCTTCTGATAGGAGCCAACAAACCGTTATCTTCACCAATATTAATGCTGTTCCACTGGGCAGATGTACCTTGATACTTTACCGTACCAACATAACCGTTGCTGTAATCCTCTGTTTTCGGAAAAGCTTTATTCTCAATAACCTTTAAACTTACCGGTATAGACAGAGTGTTAATGCGTGTTTCGTAAAAGGCATCGGTACTTATTGTTTCAACACCGTCTGGAATTACAACCTTATTCAGAGTAAGACCTGCCAATGAACTGCTGTCGATAGTTTTTACTGTATCGGGAATGGTAAAGTCTTTTTTATCCGAAACATATCTCACAAGCTTAGTCATATCCTTGCTGTATAAATTGCCCTCATAAGAAGTGTATATGGGATTGTTTTCATCAACAGCAATTACATTTACATTGCAATTATCATCAAGCTTCAAACCAAAAGCATCACTGTAGATTTTGGTAACCGTAGATGGAATTGT
>CAMFZJ010000148.1 GCA_946004305.1 uncultured Clostridia bacterium
TTTTTCGGTATAACAGACGAAAGTCTTGCATCATCTGTAAACAGTGGCGTAAATACGGCTGCCGATGCAATCACCGGTGTAATAGAAAATACAATTGCAAATGCAGTTACTTCTGTACTTAATATAGTGCTTATTATTGTGTTGTTTTTACTGCTTTTGATTATTTTTAAGCTTATTTCCAGACATTTGGTAAAAATATTCAGAGTGCCTGTATTAAAGCAGATAAATAAGTTTCTCGGCGGAGCATTGGGATTATGTGAGGGATTAATCCTTTGCTACATAGGAATAATAATCTGTAGCATAATTGTTCCGCTAAATAATGATTTCATTGTATCACAGGAGCTTATTTCTCAGTCGGTTGTTTTTAAATCAGTATATTATTCTGATTTTGTTCAGCTGTTTTCTTCTTCAGCCGAAATAGGTCATACAGTGCTGACTGATGTACAGAATAGTTTAATACAGTAGAAATATAAAGAGGTAAGTATGAAAAGTGGGTTTAAAATTTCGGAAATTTATACTATTCCAAATCTTATGACATTGTTGAGAATAGTACTTATTGGACCGTTTATGTTCTTTTTTCTAAACAAAAATTACATAGCAGCAGTAGTATCTGTTATTCTTTCAGGTATTACAGATGCCCTTGATGGCTTTATAGCTCGCAGATTCAACCAAATAACGGCTTTGGGAAAAATTCTTGACCCAATAGCAGACAAACTTACATTGTTTGCAATAATGATTTGTGTTACAATATATTCACCGGTTGTACTGCCTGTAATGGTTGTGCTTATTATCAAGGATCTGCTTATGCTGATAGGAGGTTCTATTCTTCTAAAGAATAACCTAACCCCACCGCAAGCAAGGTGGTATGGAAAGGTATCAACTTTTGTATTCTATGTTGTGGTATCATTAATTGTATTTTTAAAGGCAGCATTCAACTATCAGAATGATATTTTATCTTTAGTGTTATTATCAGCAACAACAATATTAATGTTGTTTTCTTTGTTTATGTATTTTTTGGTATTTCTATCACTAATGAAAAATAAAAACAGATAAAAGGAGTAATCTATGCTTTGTAGCAAATGCGGAAAACGACCGGCGGTTGTTTTTGTATCAACAAATAATTCTTCCGATGCACCAACTCAGGGCTATTGCCTTACTTGTGCAAAAGAAATGAAAATTAAGCCCGTTGAAGATTTAATCAGCAAGATGGGATTAAATGATGATGATTTGGAAGCTGTGCAGGATCAAATGGACAGCCTTATGTCAGGTGAAAATATATCAGAGCTTATGCAAAGTATGAATGTAGAAAATCTTGCAGAGCAGATGGATGAGTTTCAGAACGCATCTGAAAATGAAGATGATGATTTTACCCCGGGAGGGGCTCCTGCTTTTCCAAATTTCTTTAGCAATATTTTTGGAAATAATAAAACTGAAAATCAGAACAGCGAGCGAATTGAACGTAATGATAAAAAAGCCAAAGCAAAAAGAGATAAAAAGCGTAAGCACTTAAATCTCTATTGTGAAAATCTTACCGGTAAAGCAAAGGCAGGCAATATTGACAGAATTATTGGCAGAGATAAGGAAATTGAACGTGTTGTTCAGATTTTATGTCGCCGTACTAAAAACAATCCTTGCCTTATAGGTGAGCCCGGTGTAGGTAAAACAGCTATTGCTGAAGGCCTTGCTCAGAGAATAGTAGACGGCAATGTACCTCTAAGACTTGCAGATAAGGAGATTTTTCTTCTGGATTTAACTTCCCTTGTTGCAGGAACTCAGTTCAGAGGTCAGTTTGAAAGCCGAATTAAAGGCCTTACCCAGGAAATTAAAGATGCAGGCAATATTATACTGTTTATTGACGAGGTTCATAACCTTGTTGGAACAGGTGACAGCGAAGGCACAATGAATGCCGCAAATATTCTTAAACCATCTCTTTCACGAGGTGAAATTCAGGTTATAGGTGCCACAACCTTTAATGAATACAGAAAGTATATTGAAAAGGATAGTGCGCTTGAAAGACGTTTCCAGCCTGTAAAGGTAGGGGAACCCTCTATTTCTGATGCGATTAGTATTATTGATGGTATAAAAAGCTATTACGAAATGCACCACAGGGTTGTTGTTAATGATGATATTGTCCGTAAAACAGTAGTGTTGTCTGAACGATATATCAACGACAGATTCTTACCTGATAAGGCTATTGACCTTCTTGATGAAAGCTGTGCTTGTGCGGCATTAAGAAATAAAGAAATGGAACATTTCGATAAGCTTACTCTTGAAAAGAGAAAGTTTAGCACAGAAATGGAAGAGGTTGAAAGTCAGGAAGAAATTGATTATGAAAAGGTAGCCCAGCTTAAATCTTCCCTTGCAAAGGTTGAACAGGAACTGTCAGAAATTGATATGAATAAGGTTAACTCTTTGGTAACAGAGGAAGATATTGCAAAGGTTATTGAGCTTTGGACAGGAATCCCTTCAAGCAGAATCAGAGAAAATGAGCTTTCAAAGCTTTCTGATTTAGAAGAACAGTTAAAGAAAAAAATTATAGGACAAGAGGAAGCTGTAAAGGCGCTGGCCTCAGCAATATGCCGAAGCAGAGTACAGATTTCACCTCGCAGAAGACCTGCGTCATTTATCTTTGTAGGTCCTACCGGAGTAGGTAAAACCGAGCTTGTAAAGGTGCTTTCGCAACAGCTTTTTGATACTCCTGAAACTCTCATCAGGCTTGATATGTCCGAGTTTATGGAGAAACATTCTGTATCCAAAATCATCGGTTCACCTCCCGGATACGTAGGTTATGATGAGGCAGGACAGGTAACTGAAAAGGTACGCCGAAGACCATATTCAGTGTTGCTTTTTGATGAAATTGAAAAAGCTCACCCTGACGTTCTTAATATTTTGCTACAGATTCTTGATGAGGGCAGAGTAACTGATGCACAGGGCAGAAGCATAAATTTTGAAAACACAGTAATCGTTATGACATCAAATGCAGGCTCTGAAAAGCGTGAGAATGCTATGGGCTTTGGCAAACAGGAGGATGACGTTGTTAAGGAAAAGGCAATGAAAGGATTACAGGAGTTTTTACGTCCTGAGTTCATTGCCAGAGTTGACGAGGTTATTGTGTTTAAGAGCCTTACCAAGGAAGATTATAAATCAATAGCTAAATTGATGATTGATGAATATGTTGAACCGTTGAATGAAAAAGGTATCAAATTCTCATATGATGATAATGTGTGTGATTTTGTTGCAGACAAAGCAGCCAACGGCAAAAGCGGTGCAAGAGATATTCGTAGTTTTATCAGAAAAAATATTGAAGATAAAATTACTGCTGAAATTATTTCCGCAAAAGATAATATGATTTCAGGAATCCATGCTTCTGTATCAGAAAATAACATAACTTTACAAATAATTTAATAAAAAATGTATGTGTTAAAATGATATGACCCAATAAGAAAGAGAAGTAACTTCAAA
>CAMFZJ010000149.1 GCA_946004305.1 uncultured Clostridia bacterium
TCCTCTACGTCTCGTGGGCTCGGAGATGTGTATAAGAGACAGATATAAAGGATTGAGAAATATGGACGTTGATATGATATTTAAAATAGCAGCAATCGGTATAATTGTTGCTGTGTTAAATCAACTTCTCATAAGAAGTGGTAGAGAAGAGCAGGCAATGCTGACAACACTTGCAGGACTTGTAGTAGTTCTTTCAATGATAATAACTCAGATTAGCGGATTGTTTGATACAATTAAGTCTTTGTTTGGTTTATAATGAATATATTTTCAATTTGCCTGATAGGTGTACTGACAGCAGTAATATCTCTTGCTCTGAAACGCTACAATTCAGAAATATCCTTCTTGCTGGCAATATCAGGCTCTGTACTGATATTTCTGTCAATACTTCTCAATCTTAGTTCCGTATATGAAACCTTAACAAATATCCTTTCAACAGCAAGTATAAATGTAACATACATATCAATCCTTCTTAAAGTAATGGGAATATGTTTTTTAACTGAGTTTGCCTGCGATTGCTGTATTGATGCAGGACAAAAGGCTTTAGCAGGAAACATATCCCTTGCAGGAAAAATCATTGTTCTTGTAACTGCAATTCCATTATATCAGGATATTTTGAATACGGTACTTTCTCTGACAGGAGGTGCTGTATGAAACAGTTAATATCCATATTATTTCTCACAGTTTTTATATTAATATCAAGCTTTATTACCGTAAAGGCAGAAACCTATGAGGATATAAAGGCTTTTTCAAATGCTGACAGCTTAATGGACAGCCTCCCTGACAATACAAAAAACAGCCTAAATAAAATAGGTATAAAGGGAACAGACTACACAGATTTAAACAATATTACATTCAATGATATAGTCGATGAAATATTGGCTATGTCAGCTGAGCAAAGCTCAACACCTATGAAAATACTTGCGTCAGTAATTGCAGTAATGCTTTTATACTCAATGCTTTACAGTATAAAATCCTCTGCAAAAACAACTTCAATGGAAAATGTGCTTTCAGTATGTATAACTCTCTGTATAACATGTATTATCGTAATTCCTGTTTGCGGAGTAATAGATTCAGGAATAAAAATTATAGAAACTTCAGCTAATTTTCTCATTGCATATATTCCTGTAATGGTGCTTATAATGGCGTCCTCAGGAAAAGCCATCAGCGGAGCGTCTTATTATTCTTTAATGATATTTGCAGGACAAGGTGTAGCGCAGATTTCTTCAAATATAATTTCGCCTTTCTTGAAGATTTTTTTGGGTATAAGCGTAACTTCAGCAATATCCCCAAATGTAAACCTGGGCGGAATAGTAGCCTTTGTAGGCAAAGTTTCCAAATGGCTCTTAGGCTTTGTAATGACTTTATTTACAGCGTTACTATCCTTTAAGCAACTGATAACTACAGCAATGGATAATGTATCTACACGAGCAGTTCGATTTACACTCACAAGCCTTATCCCGGTTGTAGGCTCAGCATTAGCAGACGCATATAAAACGGTTCAGAGTTCTGTAGGGCTTTTAAAGTCAGGAGTAGGTGTATTTGTAATAATAGCAATTGCGATTATGTTTTTACCTTCCTTACTTCAATGCCTGTTCTGGATGATGTCCCTGTATCTGTGCAAAGCAACAGGTGAAATACTTAACTTAAAAGAACCCTGTATAGTGCTGTCGGCAATAAATACTGTAGTAACTACAATTTTTGCAATTCTGCTTTGCATAATGTCAATTTTCATAATATCAACTGCCCTTATCCTAATGCTCGGAGGCGGTGGGGGATGAATTCTGTAGCAGTAGTAGCGGCAATAATTTGCGTGTCAGCTCTTGCCTGTTCCTTTGTAAGCATCGCTGTACCACAAGGCTCTACTAAAAAGGTTATGAATATTGTTTTGGGAGTTTTTATACTATGCACTATGATTGTTCCGATTAAGAACGCTGTAGAAAACTTCAACTTTGAAATTTCTGTTGCGGATTCAGCAGAGGATTTAACAGCTTCCGCTGATGAAGCCTACAACAATGCGGTAATTTCAGAAACTAAATCAATACTAGAAAGTAACCTTAAGTCAGTTCTATGCCAAAAAAATACAAATATTGAAGATGCAGAAATTAATCTTTCAGTTGATGAAAATGGTGGAATATATATTGATTCAATATGCATATATATTTTAAAAAAGGACGAAAACCTAACAAGTGAAATTATTGCAATTACAAAGGAAAAATATGAAATAGTGCCGGAAGTTGTGACGAGGTAGTTATGCAAAAAAATCAGAGTCTAAAAAATATGTTTAAGGACGGAAAATTAACTAATATAGTCATAGTTTGCTTAGTGTTGGGAGTTGCTTTGATTTTTTTATCTTCTGTAACAGGCTTTAACTCAGAACCTGAGGAAAGCAGCTATTCAGTATCAGAGTATAAAGAAAGTATGCAAAACTCATTGCAAAATATGTTAACTCAAATTGAGGGAGTAGGGGAAGCTTCGGTGCTGCTTACTATTGAAAACTCTGCGGAAGGAGTGTATTTGGAAAACAACTCAACAAAAACAAAAGAAATTGAGCCTGTAATACGAGGAGTAGTTGTAGCCTGTGACGGCGGAGATGATATTATAGTTACAGAGCGAGTCCTTAATGTGGTTACAAAGGCTTTAAATATCTCCAGCGCAAAGGTATGTATAACAAAACTAAAATAAAAGAGGGATAATATGAAAAAGTTAAAAAAACATTTTCTTGCTGCAACCTTGGTTTTGGCATTAGGAGCAGCGGTATATCTGAATTGGAGCTTAAGTACAACCAAACAAACATCTAAAGTTTTAGGGGAAAGTAAGTACGTTAATGCAACCTTGACAACAGAAACGACAGCAAGTAAATCAAAAACAAGTAACTCATCCAATACATCAACCCAAAATACAAGTAATTCTAAAAGCAAAACAGATACAACTTCATCCTCCCAAAAGTCTAAATCTACAGAAAATAATACTTCAAAGCTTTCGGCAAAAGAGCTCGAGTTTTTTGCACAAGCTGAAACTAAACGGAAACAAACTCAGGATGAAATCATAGATAAAGCTAATCAGATTCTTGAACTTGAAAGTACCTCAGAAAACGAACGTACAGAAGCGCAATTGCAGGTTGCAGGTGTGATAAAGAATTTCACCTTGCAGGATACAATTGAAACAACGCTTGTTGCCAAAGGCCTGTCAAAAGCTATTTGCTATGTAAACGATCAGGGATGCATAGTTGGAGTCCTTAAATCCGAGCTTAATGACTCAACAACAATGATAATAAAAGCTACGGTACAGTCTGTAACAAATATTGATTTTGACAAAATAACTATAATAACAGTATAAGGGCGAGCAATCGCCCTTATTATTTTACTTTATAGGAAATTCCTCGAAAACGGTCGGGCAAAAAAGGTTTGGAAATATCAGCCTTTCTTCTCGAAATGGGTGTC
>CAMFZJ010000150.1 GCA_946004305.1 uncultured Clostridia bacterium
TCCATCTGCAAGGCTGGGCGCAATCTCCACGGTTTGCATCTCTGCCTGTCATATAGCTTGAAATAAGACATCTGCCTGAAAAGGACACACACATTGCACCGTGGACAAAGGTTTCTATTTCAAGTTCTTTTGGGGTTTTTGCACGCAATGTTGCAATTTCAGTCAAAGGTAATTCACGTGCCAAAACTACTCTTGAAGCACCCATATTGTATAAGGTATTTGCTGTAAGGTGGTTTGTGACACCTGCCTGTGTTGATACGTGAAGCTGAACCTTTGGAGCGTACTTTTTGGCAAGCTCCATTACTCCTACATCTGCAATTATGAAGGCGTCAACACCTGCATCCTGGGCCATCACCAAAAACTCAGGAAGCCTTAGAACCTCATCAACTCTGGGCAAGGTATTACAGGTCAAATGAACCTTAACATTATTTTTATGAGCAAAGTCACAGGCTTTTTTCAGTTGTTCATTATCAAAGTTTGCTGAGGCTGTTCTCATTCCAAACTCTGTTCCTGCAAGGAATACTGCGTCAGCGCCGAATTTTACTGCCGACTCAAGACATTCAAAGTCCCCTGCAGGAGCTAATATTTCAGGTTTTATCATTATCTGTTACCACTGTTTATTAGATTTATATTATGCTGATATAGTGAGCTTGCATAATAAGGTGTTCCTTCCTTTGAATGGCAGAAGTACATATATGAGGTATTGTTTGGATAGATGGCTGCACATATTGCCTGCATACCCGGGTTGCATATTGGTCCGGCAGGAAGTCCTTTTATTGTGTATGTGTCATACTTACTCTTATAGTTTTTACCTAATTCCTCAGGAACTTTTTTCTTAGTTCTGTATGGATAATAAGTAGTTGAGTCGCAGTCCAAGGTTACAATATCATAAGCAAGACCGTTTTCCAGTCGGTTATGAAGAACCGAGCTGATATTATACATATCCTCAACATTAGCTGCTTCAGCCTGAATAATAGATGCCATTATAAGTATCTGATTCATTGAATAGTCGCTTTTCTTAATTGCTTCTGCAACATTCACTTCATTTCTAAAGCCTTCAACAACCTGGTCGCTATACACTCTAAGCTCATAAACATTCAACATTCTTCTTATTGTAATTTCAGGGTCTTCGTTTACATAACACTCGTAAGTATCAGGGAATAAATATCCCTCAAGCTTGTAGTAACGGTTTTCGGGATTTTTAATTTTGCCGATAAAGTCAAAGCTTTCGTCAAATACATCAGAATTGCAAAGCTCTAAAAATTCATCAACATCATCAATAACCTTAGCTTTTTTAAGTCTGTTTGCAATTTCAATAACATTTTCACCCTCGGGGATTGTTACCTTAACCGTATCCTTACGGTTTGCCATAGACTGTAGGTAATTGATAATCGCCTCATAGTCCATATTGGTTTTCATTTCGTAAACGCCCTGTGTAAAGCTGTCGGTATTTTTAGTCAAAGCGGCATACATTGAAAAATATGTAGGCTCCTTAATAACGCCTTTCTCTGTAAGCACCCGACAAACGTCATCAATAGTTGGATCCTTTGGAATCTTTACAGTTACAGTATTATCCACAGGTCTGTCAATAGCAAGCATATCGTTTACGCCTACTATTATAAACACAGCAAATATTATTCCCACAAGCCCTACGGAAAGCCACCATATCAATCCAAAGGCTCTGCGGTTCTTACGGTCGATAAATTTCTTTTCTTCTTTGCGTTTCTTTTCCTGTCTTTTACGGATACTTTTGGAATTGCGCTCCATCTGAACTCTTACGTCATCATCTGAATAGGAGCTGATAGACTCCTGAGAATACTCTATTCCCTCATTGTGACGGTATTGCTCTCCTACCGCCAAATCCTCCTGACTTATATTCAGTTTAAAGCTCTGTACTTTTTTCTTTCTTTGTTCGTCAATGGATGAGCTGTTGTTTGAATTATAATTATCCATATGAACCTCCCAATTAATCCGGTTTTTTAAATTATGAAAACTGCATATTACGAGTATCTATTGTATATTTTTCTGTTACTACTAAATCTATAGGCTTATCATAAAAGCCCCTGGGTAATTCCTGCTCTACACAACGAGAGTAGCAAACACCTATTGTCACACCGGTAAAGTTTATCAAAAAGCGGTCGTAGTAGCCTTTGCCGAAACCAAGGCGGTAGCCCTCTCTGTCATACACAAGCCCGGGTACCATACATACTCCTAAGTTGAAGTCTGTTACTTTTTCGCATTTATTAACATCAGGCTCCATTAAATCATATGAGCCCTTTACAAGGTCATCATATGAAGAAATATAGTAATAATCCATAAGCTTGTCCTTTGTGTTACAGCGAGGGGCGGCAACCTTTTTTCCGTCAGCAAAAGCCTTGGTTACTATATCTTTTGTATCTACCTCAATATCTTTAGAAATAAATACAAATATTACATCAGCCTCTTGATAAGCATCAGTGGAAATAAAGTTTTCAGCTATTGCTTTGTCCATCAGAGCTTTCTTTTCCGGAGGAAAGTTACTTCTGATTTTTTTATGCTTAGCGCGAAACTCAATTTTCTTCTGCTTTAAATTTCTTACGGACATTGCATAGCCTCACTTACATTATGAGCAATTTCTTTTGACGAAAGCTTTTCGGCAATTAAAAGTCCAAACTGAATTGTACAGCCTGCGCCCTTGCCTGTAATAACCTTATCTGTGCATACAGCAGGCTCCCCTGTATAATTCACCTTATCAGGGTTTACTTCAAATCCGGGATAGCAGGTGGCATTTTTGCCGTCTAAAATTCCTTTATGTCCTAAAATTGAAGGGGCTGCGCAAATTGCACATATATATTTATTATTTTCAACTGCATAATCAAGAGTTGTCTGTACAAATTCCGATTTTTCAAGATTATTTGTACCGTCAAGTCCACCGGGAAGTATTACTGCATCCATATTGCTGTAATCAACTTCATCAGGCGTAATATCGGCTTCAACCTTTATATTGCAGGATGACCTCACTGTTTTGGAATAAACTCCTACAGTTTTAAGTTGTAGCTTAGCCCTGCGCAAAACATCAACTGTAGTCAAGGCTTCGGTAATTTCAAATCCATCTGCTAACATAAGATAAATCATAATATACTTCCTTTCAATCTGCAAGGCTAGTCAAGTAACAGCCCTAAATATATATTATCCGGTTTATAATCAGATAAATATTTTACCATTCCGTAATTTTCAATTGAGTTGTTTATATTTGTGAAAATATTACTTTGGTTTTCTGAAAGCCGAAAAACAAAGCTTTCACAATTTGTATTCTTTAGAATATCGTTTATCATATATGGAATATTCTTTTCATCGCAAATTAATTCTGAAACTGTGCATACCTCATCTTCGCTGAGAAGTGCATAGCCAAAGTTGTTTTTGATAACCTTTGAGCCGTAGCTTTCTTC
>CAMFZJ010000151.1 GCA_946004305.1 uncultured Clostridia bacterium
AAACGATAAGCGAATTTAGGCTGTTTTTTAATATTTTGCGTGCAATTCTTAAAAATGACTGCACTTTTGAATTTTTAAGCGTTAATTAAGCCGCTTACTGACTGCATTTTTGACAGCACTTTTGACTGCGATTGACAGCAATTTTGACAGCACTTTATCTTAATTCAAGTGTTTTTAAGTTTACTCAAATTAACTGAGCAACAGCTCATAACCCCAGTGTTTAAGCCATTTTAGAGCACTTTAAGAAAATTTGGCAAAAAGAAAAAGGCGGTTAAAAAACCACCTTTTTTGGTCGAGGTGACAGGACTTGAACCTGCGGCATCTTGGTCCCAAACCAAGCACTCTACCAAACTGAGTTACACCTCGAAATCTGACTTTTTGACAGCTTCAACATTATATCGCAACATTACATAAATGTCAATACTTTTCATAAATTTATTTATTATTCTGTTTTCATTGATTTTATTTATAAAAAATCCCTTGGTTTATGATATAATATGTTGTATTAGTTTATTTTATCTGAGGTGAGAGTATGTTCAGAGATATGAGAAGAAACAGCCAAAAGCTTACTGATGAGGAATCTGTTTCGATACTTCAAAAGGCTACATCAGGTGTGCTTGCTGTAATTGGTGATGAAGATTACCCTTATGCTGTGCCTTTAAGCTATGTATATTGCGACTTTAAGATTTATATTCATTGTGCTACACAGGGACACAAGCTTGACGCTATAAGAAAAAACAGTAAGGTTTCATTTTGTGTAATTGAGCAAGATAATATTGTACCTGAAAAATTTACCACCTATTTCAGAAGTGTGATTGCATTTGGTAAAGGACGGGTTATAGAAGATACTGAAGAAAAGATAAAGGCAATAAGAATACTTGCTGAAAAATACTGCCCTGATGTAACAAAAGAACAGTATAATGCAGAAGTCAGTTCAGCTATAGACAGGATGGCTATGATAGAAATTACTGTTGAGCATATGACCGGCAAGGAAGCTATTGAGCTTGTTAAGGATAGAAGATAATGGAATTTATATGTAAATACAATTCTCCTATTGGAGAGCTGACACTTGAAAGTGACGGTAAAAATCTCACAGGGCTGTGGTTTGAAAATCAACAACATTACGGAAATGGATTATTAAAAAAATATACAGAAAAGGATTTACCTATATTCAAGCAAACTAAGCTATGGCTTGATACATACTTTCAAGGCAAAAACCCTGATTTTACACCACCGTTAAAAACAAATGGAACAGTTTTCAGAGAAAAGGTATGGGAAATACTCAGAACAATTCCTTACGGCACAACCGTAACCTATGGGGAAATTGCCAAAGAAATCGAAACGGCAAGAAATATGAAAAAGCTTTCTGCACAGGCAGTCGGAGGTGCAGTAGGACACAATCCTATCGGTATAATTATTCCCTGTCACCGGGTTATAGGTGCTTCAAATAACCTTACAGGATATACGGGAGGACTTGATAAAAAGGTCAGTTTGCTGAAGATTGAGGGCGTAGATACAAGCTTATTGCATTTTACGGATAAAAAGTAGTGAAAAAATATACATTTTTCTGTATTTTTATAAAATTCCCTTGATTTATTTTCCCGGCTATATTATTATGTATATAACATTTAAATGAAAAGGGGTATTCCTAATGAAGAAAGTATTATCAATTCTTTTAGTAGCTGTTATGCTATGCTCTACAGTTATGGCTTTAACATCTTGCGGTGGTAACAGCGGTAAGACTGTTGCAAGCGTTGATGATCTTGCCGGTGCGGTAATCGGTGTTCAGCTTGGTACAACAGGTGACATTTATGCTTCTGACTACGAAGAAGAAGGCTCAAAAATTGAGCGTTTCAACAAAGGCGGAGACGCAGTTTTAGCACTTACACAGGGCAAGCTTGACTGTGTAATCATTGACAACGAGCCTGCAAAGGCATTTGTTGCAGCTAACGAAGGTCTTAAGATTTTAGATGATCCATTCGAGGTTGAGGACTACGCTATTTGCATTGCAAAGGAAAACAAGGATCTTTTAGATGACTTTAACGATGCTTTGGAAGAGCTTAAAGAAGACGGCACAATTGAAAGCATTATCAATAACTTCATCGGTGATGACACAAAGGGTAAGTCACCTTATGAGTCACCAAAGGGTACAAAGTATCCTAACGGTGAACTCCACATGGCTACAAACGCTGCTTTTGAGCCATACGAATTTAAAGAAAAGGACAAGGTTGTTGGTATCGACCCAATGGTAGCTAATGCTATTTGTGATAAGCTTGGCTACAAGCTTGTTATTGATGATATGGACTTTGACGCTATCATCACAGCTGTTCAGTCAGGTAAGGCTGATTTCGGTATGGCAGGAATGACAGTTACTGATGAAAGACTTGAGTCAATTAACTTTACTGATTCCTACACAACTGCTACTCAGGTTATTATTGTAAAGGAATAATTTACAGAAAATTAAGGGTGTGCAGCTGCTTTGCGGCTGCACATTTAGGTTAAAGGAATTTTTATATGAATGAGTTTTTTCAAGGTTTAGCCGACAGCTTTACCAGAACTTTCATTACCGAAGATCGTTGGCTGCAAATGCTAAACGGCCTTTTGGTAACTATTGAAATTACTGTTTTTGCTGCGGCAATTGGTATTGCACTGGGCTTTCTCATTGCTATCATACGTTCAACATATGACAAAAATCTTTTAGGTAAAAAGTGCAGACGATTAAGTGATTATGTGCTTAAGGTTATTAATGTAATCTGCAATATTTACATTACGGTAATCCGCGGTACACCTGTAGTAATTCAGCTTATGATTATGTACTACATTGTTTTTGCTTCTTCAAGAAACGGAATTATTGCAGCAATTATTTCTTTTGGTATGAACTCAGCCGCTTATGTTGCAGAAATTGTTCGTTCCGGCATTATGTCAATTGACAAGGGACAGTTTGAAGCAAGCCGTTCCTTAGGCTTTGACTACAAAAGCACAATGATTCACATTATAATTCCACAGGCGTTTAAGAATATTCTCCCTGCTCTTGGCAACGAGTTTATCGTTCTTGTTAAGGAAACCTCAGTTGCAGGCTATGTTGCTTTACAGGATATTACATATGTAGGTAATCTTATCCGTTCACGCACATACGAGGCGTTCTTCCCGTTGATTTCAGTTGCAATTATCTATCTTGTAATTGTACTGATTCTTTCTTACTTCTTAAAGAAACTTGAGAGGAGGCTGAGAAGCAGTGACCACTAATGATGTTTTAATCAAGGTTGAAAATCTGCAAAAGTCTTTTGGAGATAATCAGGTGCTGAAGGGTGTTAATGCTGAAATCCGCAAGGGCGACGTTATGGTTGTTATAGGAGCCTCCGGCTCAGGAAAATCCACATTTCTACGCTGTCTTAATCTTC
>CAMFZJ010000152.1 GCA_946004305.1 uncultured Clostridia bacterium
CAAAGTTTATTACAGGACAGGTTTTGGGTGTGAACGGAGGCTTTGTTATTTAGAAATTTTAAGATTTCATAATTCTAAAGGAATATTAACAGTACAGCAGTACGAATAATATTTAAGTATAAGGGGAGAGGACGATGAAAAGGATTGTTACAGTAGTAACGGTGCTTTTTATGGCGCTCTCTTTTTCTTTTGATACCTATGCGGTCAGTAAAAACTCCCTTAGTGACAACAGTATTTTTATTAATAACGTATCATCAAAGAACAACAGACTTTTGGATATTAAGGTAGGAGCAAAATCCCATGAGATATTATCTGCCGGAACATTTATAATTAATTATGATACATCTGTTCTGGAATTTAGAGAGGCAAAAGCAGTAAGAAGCAGTTGTTTTTTTGAGTGGACTGAAAACACAAAAGGCACTGTTAAAGGTATATTTTTGTCAAGTAAGGGCGAAAATATAAAAGAAGGCAAGAATCTCTTTGTATTGACTTTTAAGGCTACAAATAACGGCACAGGTTCAGTTAAGATTACTTCTGAAGATTGTGTTAATTCAAGCCTTAAAAACATTTCTAACCTTAAAAGCGGAGAAGGCAGCGTGAAAATTCAGGGCAAAAAAATAGAAATTACTAAGATAGAATCCAAAAATAAAACCGACAGTAATGAAAATTCTGAAAAAGCTAATGAGAATAATAATCAAAGTGATACATTACATACAGATAACAGCAGTTCTGTTATAGCGGAAAAGGACAATGGAGCCATATTTGACTTTGACAGTATTGCTTCCTCAAGCACACCGATAATTGCAGCGGTAGTAATTACTACTGCCATTATTTGCGGTTTTTCTTTAGCCTTTATAGCAGGGAGAAAAAAGAAGTAATAATATAGAATAATCAAAAAAGGCAACTCGCTGAGAGTTGCCTTAATCAAATCTATGCTGTTATATTAATCAAGCTTCTGCTAATTCCTGAGAGCTTTCGTTGTCTTCAACAACTCTTCTTCCTCTCCAGCTTCCTCGCTTCCAACGGATTGCAACTGCAACCCCTCTGAATATTTCGTCAGCTGCCATAGCAATCCATATTCCTATAAGTCCCAGTCCCAGGACTTTTCCCAGAACAAAAGCCCCTAAAACCGAAATCCCCCACATTGAGCACATTCCTAAAATAGTAGGAAACTTAACATCTCCTGAGGCTTTCATACTGTTAATAATAACAATATTTGTGGTTCTGCCAAATTCAAGGAATATGCCTATAAACATAATAGTATGTCCCAACTTAAGAATTTGTTGGTTTTGAGTTAGTATTCCAAGGGTATAGTCGCTTAGAATAAAGCTAAGCAAGGCTACGCTTATTGAGATTATCAGAGCGTAGCGGAGGGATTTGTTTACCTTAGAATACGCAAAATCATAGTCGTTAGCCCCAACGCTGTGGCCTACAATAATTGAAGTGCCGATAGCCATAGCAAGGGGGCAGAGATATGTAAATCCAAAAAGCATATTACAAAAAACTCTTGTGTTAATAGCCACAACTCCAAAGGTGTTTACAATGGAAACAATTGTAATCTGACTTAAATTGTAGCAGATGTTTTCTCCGGCAGTAGGAATACCAAGCTTCAACAGACTTTTTAGTATATCCGTAGGGAATGGCTTAATGTATTTTATTCCAAAGCTTCCCTCGATTTTAAATGCAAAGTAGAATATGCACACAATCATCATAGCAATTCTGCTTATTGCCGTAACACCGGCAACTCCCGCTACTCCAAAGTTGAAGCCTTTTAACGGCCCGTAAAGAACGCTGTAGTCACCAACAATGTTAATAATATTCATAAGCAGAGCAAGCACCATACCGATTTTGGTTTTTCCGTTATTTCTGAAAATCTGGTCAAAGGTACTGAAAATACTATGTGCAAAAATAAGTCCGCCAACAATTCTGATGTATGTTGAAGCGTCAGCCTGAATTTCCTTAGGTACATTCAAAAAGTCCAAAAGTGGCTGTTGAAATATATATAGTATAACACTTACAATAATACCAAGCATAAGATTAAAGAGGATGGAAACGGTGTAAACCTGACTAAGCTTATCCTTAAGCTTAGCTCCAAGATATTGAGCCGTAAGAATACCTGTTGCGCTGGATACAATAGTAAAGGTAAGCGTCAGAAAGCTGAGAATGGTATTTGCGTTACCGATAGAGCCTACAGCATTTTCATTGTAGCCGGAAAGCATTGCAGTATCAACATATCCCAAAAGAATTGCCATAAGACTTGATACAAATATAGGCCAGCTAAGTGACAGCACGTTTTTTTTGCGAATATCTTGACTCAAAGAAATACCTCCTCATTGACATTTTTGAAATAACAATATAATATTATATCAAGAAAAATAAAAATGCAACAATATTTTTAAAATAAATTATAGTATGATTTGGAAGGAGTAATATATGAAAATATGTGTCTATTGTGCATCAAGCGAGAACATTGATAAAAGCTTTATTAAAGCAGGAGAGGAATTTGGCAAGGTGTTGGCAGAAAATAACCACACCTTGATATTTGGTGCAGGAAAATACGGAATAATGGGAGCAGTAGCCAGAGGTGCAAAGCAAGGAAAGGGAAATATTGTAGGAGTAGTTCCTTACTTTTTTGATGAGCTTGATGTAATTTTCAAGGACTGTGAGCTTATCCGTACAGAAACAATGCGAGAGCGTAAGCAGATTATGGAGGATTCAAGTGACGCATTTGTAATGATGCCGGGAGGAATGGGAACCTTTGAGGAGTTTTTTGAAATTCTTACATTAAAACAGCTTCGCCGACACAAAAAGCCCATAGCAATATATAATGTAAACAATTATTATGATGAGCTTTTAAAAATGATGGAAACAGGAATTGAAAAAGGTTTTATGAGTGATAAATGCAGAAAATTGTTTTTTGTAAGTGACAACCCACAGGAAATACTTGATTATTTCAATAACTACAAAGCCTTTGAATATAACAAGTACGATTATCTGGATACCGAAAAGGATGATTAATATGGCAAAAACAAATTGTGAGTTCTGTGCAAACTATGTATTTGATGATGAATACCAGTGCTATTATTGCCGGATTAACCTTGATGAAGACGAAATGGCACGATTTATGCAACAAAGCACATATGATTGTCATTATTTCCAACTTTATGATGAATATAAAATAGTTCAAAAACAAAATTAGTTTTAATGCTCACTTTTTAGGTGAGCATTTTTTGTATGTACAAAACATATATGTAAATTACAGGCAGAAACAAAAACGTAGCAATTAAATAAGGATAATCAATAAGCATTTTATACAAAATTTGGTAATTTTATTTATGCACTTCGACTAACAATTTATTAAATTGCACAAAAATGTTACAAATT
>CAMFZJ010000153.1 GCA_946004305.1 uncultured Clostridia bacterium
GAGACAGAGTATATATACTCTATTGTAAAAGAATACATATCTGATTGTCGTTATTTCATTAAATGGGAATACAATAATCCTAAAAATAATTGTCAGGCTGCTATGGAATCAAGAATCCTCCGTCAAACTCATATTTTGGAAAAGGGAATGTCCTTAGGAAACCCAAAGCCAAAATTTGGAGTACAGAGAGCAGAGGAGCTTATTGACTTTATTAACGATTATATAAACAAGGGATTTTCAATAGAAAAAAATTCCGCTGTATGTAACGCTATCTGTGTACTCGGTGCATATCTTGAATTTCATAAAGAGCGCGGATTTGAACCTGATTCTGTTATAGAAGGCTATAAAAAGCTTGAGAAATACTGTAACGGAATAAACCTAGGCGAATACGGAATCAAGAAAACTACCCGTATGGATATATCAGGAGATAGCTTGCCTGAGGTACTTGCTAACAGACATTCTGTAAGACAGTTTGAACAAAGACCTATTTCACAGGAGGATATGGAAAAGGTGGTTAAGCTTGCTATGAGAGCACCCTCTGCCTGTAATCGTCAGTCATGTAAAGTATATTTTTACAAAGATAAAGAAACCAATCAAAAGCTCGGTCAGTTGATTGCTGGAAATACAGGATTTAAGGATGACGCTCCCCATTATTTAGTAGTTACAAGCTGTCAATCATCTTTTTACGATAGCTTTGAAAGAAACCAAACCTATGTTGACGGCGGTATCTTTGCTATGGCTTTAGTTGAAGCTTTGCATTACTATGGTATTGGAAGCTGTATTTTGCAAAACGGTGAGTTTAAAGCAAAAAACAAAAGCTTCAAAGCGGTTTGTAAAAATATTCCAGAGAACGAAAAAATTATCTTATTTATCGCTGTAGGTTACTATCCTGAAAACTTTACATATGCAACATCTCACAGAAAAGAACTAAAAGATGTCTTAAAAATAAAACATTAACTTATATATAAATGCAAATTGAATTTAGCTTTCTAAGTTTTGTTATTCCGATAATAAACATTAGGAACAATCTGATTAACCGCCAAGGAATACACGGAGGTCAAAATGAATAACCGGAAACAACCTAAGGTATATGCAGTACATCATAAAAACCAACAAATAAGGGATGCGTCCAGATCCGGTGGAATATTCACTGCAATATCTGACGCAATTCTTAATAACGATGGTATCGTCTATGGCTGTACTCTTGATAATAATTTTAAAGCTGTCCATATAAGAGCTAACAACACAGAAAACAGAAACAAGATGAGAGGCTCTAAATACATTCAAAGCAATCTGGGTGATACTTTTAGGAATGTAAAAAATGACTTAGTTACAGGAAAAACCGTGCTGTTTACAGGAACTTCTTGCCAAGTAGCCGGTTTAAGAAAATATCTTGGAAAAGATTATGACAACTTGATATGCCTTGATATTGTTTGTCACGGTGTACCAAGCCCGAAAATTTGGGAAGAGTATATAAAATGGCAGGAAAAACGGAAGAAATCCAAGGTTAAATCTGTTGACTTCCGTAATAAAATAGATTATGGTTGGAGAAGCCATATAGAAACTCTGGTATTTAAAAATGGCAAAAAGAAAGACAGCCAAGTATTTTCACACTTGTTTTATAAACACAATATTCTAAGACCCAGTTGCTATGAGTGTCCATATAAATCTGTGATGCACCCGGGAGATATTACTATTGCAGATTACTGGGGAATAGAGAAAGCAGCCCCTGAATTTGATGATAATAAGGGCGTTTCTCTTGTTTTGGTCAACAACCGGGTTGGTCAAAGGATATTTGACTCAGTTACAGATATGCTCAAATATAAACAAACCAGAATAGAAGACAGTATGCAACCTCCACTTGAAAAACCTTTTGAAAAGCCCATTGAAAGAGAACAGTTCTGGAAGGAATTTAATAATTACGACTTTGAATTTATAGCTAAAAAATATGGTAACGAAAGTAAGGTAAGCGACCTAAAACGATTGATTAAGAACTTAAAAAGAAAGTTGGCTGAAAAATGATGAAAAAAGAACTTCCCCTATTGTTTAGCAGAAAAGAAGAATGTTGCGGTTGTACGGCTTGTTACTCTGTATGCCCTAAAGATGCAATATCAATGGTTGAGGATGAAGAAGGTTTCTTATATCCCTCTGTTAACGATGATAAGTGCGTAAGATGCTATATGTGCTTAAGTGTTTGTGATTTTAAAGTTAAACAAAAGGATAGATAATACTGACAGCTTATGAGGTATGGCGGAATGTCTGTTCAAAAATCTTATAAAACTATTAATTTGGTATCAGTATAAAAATGGTAAAGCTTGAGCATATTTGTTTTCGACTTCGACTGGTAATTGAAACGAAAAAACAAATATGCTCTGCTTTTTTATAATTTTTCTTTTTTATATTTTGTAGGCTCTATTTGTTACCCCAACATTTATTGAGCCTTTTAATTGCATAAATACAAAAGGAGCCGACTCAAAAGAGTCGGCTCTGTGTTATCTATTAACAAATATTAAATTATTCGTTTACAGCGATAACTGCGCCTGAACCTACTGTACGGCCACCCTCACGAATTGAGAAACGGAGACCAACTTCAATAGCGATTGGCTTAATGATTTCAACGTCCATTTCAACGTTATCACCAGGCATACACATCTCTACGCCCTCTGGAAGTGAGATTGTACCTGTAACGTCAGTTGTTCTGAAATAGAACTGTGGACGATAGTTGTTGAAGAATGGAGTATGACGGCCGCCTTCGTCCTTAGTAAGAACGTAAACCTGACCGCGGAACTTTGTGTGAGGCTTGATTGAACCAGGCTTAGCAAGGATCTGACCTCTTTCAATTTCAGTTCTCTGAACACCACGGAGAAGTGCGCCTACGTTGTCACCTGCTTCAGCATAGTCGAGCTGCTTTCTGAACATCTCAAGACCTGTAACAACAACCTTACGCATTTCGTCTGTAAGACCAACGATTTCAACTTCTTCGTTAGTATTAATCTTACCTCTTTCAACTCTACCTGTAGCAACAGTACCACGACCTGTGATTGTGAATACGTCCTCAACAGGCATAAGGAATGGCTGGTCAGTCTTTCTCTCAGGAGTAGGAATGTACTCGTCAACAGCAGCCATAAGCTCGTTGATACAAGCATACTCAGGAGCGTTAGGATCTGTTGATGTGCTTGTAAGAGCAAGATAAGCAGAACCCTTGATGATTGGTGTCTCGTCACCGGGGAACTCATACTCGTTAAGAATGTCAATGATTTCCATTTCAACAAGCTCAAGAAGCTCTGGGTCGTCAACCTGGTCAGTCTTGTTCATAAATACTACGATGTAAGGTACACCTACCTGACGAGAAAGAAGGAT
>CAMFZJ010000154.1 GCA_946004305.1 uncultured Clostridia bacterium
ACGCCGCCAACGTGAACAGTATCACCTACTGATGTACGGGCGCCGGGATGAGCATAATAAGCTGTACCGGATCCGCTTACAATCTTTTTATATGCAATCTTCTTGCCGTTACAGTCAATAATTGTACCTGCACCGCCGGAAGATTTTGTTTTAAATGAAGTTGGGTTGTTTGCAAACTGAACATAGTTCTTGCGCTTAGTACCAACTAACACAATCTTTTTCTTTGCTTTCTTAGTTACCTTAGTATTGGAAACGATGGTGTCTTTAACCTTGCCGTTTACAACCTTAGAAGTATAAGTAACCTTCTTAGTTCCCTTCTTACCCTTTTGCTGAACCTTTTTCTGTCCAACATAGAGCTTTGAAGTACTCTTCTCAACAGTTTTAAAAGCTACCTTTTTAGTTTTTGTTTCCTTAACATAACTAATTCTGTTTACTTTAATCTTACTGTTTTCTTCAACCTCTGTTTTTAGGTTCTTATTAACAGTATCATTTACGCCCAGCTTAATGTTTGCATGAGCAAGGGCTTTCTTTACAGTACCCTGAGGAACGTCATATTCTTTATAATCTGATGTTCCGTCTTTAATTTTTACAGTAACGGCTTCTACAATATCAATAGTTGCGTTGTCGTTACTTACCAATGTGTCTCCGTTAGGAAGAACGAATTCCTCGGTAACCTCACTAACTTCTGTTTCCGTATTTTTTGAATTTTCGTCAGAAATTGTCTGTGCTGATACGGAAAAAACAGATACCCATAAAACCGCAATCGCACATATAACTGCAATTACTTTTGAGGCCGAAAGCTGTTTTTCTCTTATCGCCATAAAGTTTCTCCTTAGTATTCAATTAAATTTTCAGCTGATTCTTGCAAGAAATTTTGCAAGTTCAAATTGCTACGACAGAATTATAGTGACAAAAAAATGGAATGTCAAATAAAATAATCCATAGATTTTGTGCAAATCTCACAAAGAGTTTTCAACAACTAACCCAATGAGTGTAATTATAATTCTATTACAGAATTATATACTTGCATTTTATGGTGATTTTGCAAGAAATCAGCTATTACGTTGTTGTAATTAATGTTACAAACCTGTTACAACTCTATGAATAATTGTCAATATTTATTCCTACTTTTCTTAAATCAGTCTATTAATCATAATGCAAAACCATAGGAAAAATCCTGTTATTTCAGGGTTTTGTGGTAATTTATATGTAATAGTGCATAAAATCTATCTGGATTTATCAGTATTTTAATGTAAGTTTTTGACAAAGATATTTTTCTGAAAGCTGTGTTAAATATTGTCGATTTTTACTTTTTTAAGAATTTTATCCCTTGAAAAAATTTTTAAAAGTTACAAAAATTTTTAAAGGTTACAGTAGCTTTTTACTGAGCAAAAAAGCTTTTTCTAAGGCTTATTTATTGCAATAATCTACTAAATGGGGTACAATTATACCAGTATAAATTAAGGAGAAGTTATGTTTAAATTAAGAAGATTTCTAAAGGAGTACAAGTTACAGCTTATTGTTGGTCCTGCCTGCAAGCTGTTGGAAGCAATACTCGAGCTTTGCGTTCCCCTTGTTATGGCAGGCATAATTGATGTTGGAATCGCAAACAAGGACAGCGGATACATCTACTTTATGGGATGCATCCTTGTTATACTTGGGGTTGTTGGTCTTTCAAGCGCACTTGTATGTCAGTATATGGCTTCATACACTTCTCAGGGCGCCGGGACTAAAATCCGCAGGGCACTTTTCAGCCATATAAACTCCCTTTCCCACAAGGAGCTTGACGAAATCGGCACACCTTCATTAATAACCAGAATGACAAGTGACATAAATGCTGTCCAGGCAAATATAGCAATGATTATGCGACTTTTACTTAGAGCTCCTTTCCTTATTATAGGAGCTTTGGTAATGGCGTCATTGATTAACCTTAGGCTGTCGCTTATATTCTTTGTGGCTTCCTTATTAATAGGTATAGTACTTTACCTTGTAATGACAAAATCTTTGCCTTATTATAAGAAGATACAAAGCCTACTTGATAAAATTTCTCTCCTTGCCAGAGAAAACCTTACAGGCAACAGAGTTGTTCGGGCTTTTGCAAAGCAAAAGTCACAGGAAGAAAGCTTTGACAAAGAGGGTGAACAGCTTTCAAAAACCCTTATAAATGTAAGCAGGCTTTCTGCTTTGCTTAATCCTGCCACCTATGTAATAACCTACGGCGCAATTGTGCTTATACTTTGGTTTGGAGGACAGGCTGTACAGGACGGAAGTCTTATGTCAGGTGACATAATCGCCCTTACAAGCTATATGACGCAAATTCTCCTTGCAATGATTGTGCTTGCAAACTTAGTTGTTTTACTTTCAAAGGGCAGTGCTTCTGCTGCAAGAATAAATAATATATTCGAAATTAAGCCTTCCGTAACAGAAAAAACAAAGGCAGTTATAAAAACAGACGCTTCCGCACCAAAGGTTCAGTTTAATAATGTATCCTTCTCCTACGGTGACGGTGACAACGAGCTTGAAAACATAAGCTTTTCTATAGATAAAAACTCATTTACGGGAATTATCGGAACAACAGGTTCGGGTAAGTCAACACTTCTGAGCCTTATATTAAGGTATTATGACGTAACTAAAGGTCAGATTATGGTTGACGGAGTTGATGTAAAGGACTACTCCTTTAGCCAACTCCGGGGAGAAATTGGTGTAGTTCCTCAGAAAGCGGTACTGTTCAGCGGTACAATCCGCAGTAATATGCTGTGGCAAAAAGAGGATGCAACAGATGAGGAAATATGGCAGGCTTTGGAAACTGCACAGGCACAGGATTTTGTAAAGGAGCTTCCAAAGGGTCTTGATTCCTATGTAGCCCAAGGAGGTACAAACTTCTCCGGAGGACAGCGTCAGCGACTGTGTATTGCAAGAGCCATTGTAGGAAATCCTCATACGGTAATTCTGGACGACAGCTTTTCTGCATTGGATTTCGCTACAGAGAAAGCCTTGAGGGAAGCTCTTTTCAAAAAGGATAATACTACATTTATAATAGTAACCCAGCGTTGTTCAACTATTATGAAGGCTGACAAAATAATCGTTCTCGAGGACGGAGTAGTGGCGGGCACAGGTACTCACAAAGAGCTTTTGAAAAGCTGTGAAACCTACAAGGAAATATGCCTGTCCCAGCTTAAGCAAAGGGAGGCGGAGTTATGAAAAAACACACCGTAAGAAAAATCCTCCCCTACGCTAAAGCTCATTTTCACTATTTTTTATTTGCGATTTTGTCGGCAATTATAAGCGTGTCCCTTACGCTATATATACCTGTCCTTGTAGGAAATGCAGTTGACTGTATGATAGGAAAAGGTCAG
>CAMFZJ010000155.1 GCA_946004305.1 uncultured Clostridia bacterium
GAGGCACTCGACTATTGTGAAAATCAATAAATAAGTATAATTGTTTTTGTTAGGTTATACCATATTATTTTGCAGCACAAAATGATATAATTAACATATTAATAGGCTTGAGGTAATTAATATGAAGAATATAAAGCTTCCTGATGTGCTTTTTACAATAGGAATTTGTGTAATAATAGGGGGAATACTGCTGGGGGTTGTCCTAGGCTTTGTATTAGGAAACAATGGCTTTGACCTTGTTCCTTCAATAACCTGTTGGCTTTTGTCAATTGTAGCAGGCAGCGGATTTATAACGGTTTCCGGCAGTATAAATGAAGTTAAGGAAAACAAGGCTAAGGACGAGGAAATTCTCAAAATGATAATTGAAAAGGTACAAAATGAAAATAAGTAAAAAATCAGTATGAGGTATTGTCATTGACAATACCCCATTTTTTCTATAGTTAACCTATCATTTTGTGCCTTATTTCCATAATTTCCTTTTCGCTTATGTTACAGCTTAGCAGATAGTTTTCCGGATTTTTATACTGTGAATTAATATACTTAATCAATTGCTCCATAGCATTTCGGGGAGTGTATAAAAACGGATGATTGGCAATAAGTCTGCCTTCACTATCCATAAGATATTCCTGACTTGCCCATTGTTTTGCAAGGTCGGGAAATCTAGGCTTAAGCATAGCTCGGCTTATGCAGTAATCAAAGGCAATATCACTTGGCTCAACTCCTGCAACTAAAAGAATTAATGCGCTTATTATTCCTGTTCTGTCTTTGCCTGCGTTACAGTTATACTGACAGGCGTTTTCACAGGTAGCAAGCTGATGAAAAACATCTTTTACCCAACCTTTAAAGCTTTCAAGCCACATAATGTAGTTCTTTCCCCAACCTGTAAAGCCTATACTTGGATCATCTTTGTCTGAATCAAAGCCTAAAGCGTCTGCTCTGCCAAACATAGGAAGATGTATGTATTCAAAATCCTTGCAGTTTAAGGAGCTGGGAAATTTTTCAATGTCATCATTTCCACGAAAGTCGAGGGACCTTGTAATTTTGTAATCCTTTAAAAGCTGAATATCATCTTTTCCAAGATTAACAGGAGCTTCACTTCGCACAAAAACCCCGAAATTGGTAATACTTCCGTATTTTGTAGGATAGCCTCCTAAATCTCTGCAATTGCTCATTCTTTCCAATGGCAACCTTTTGTAGTATTTCATATAATCATTCCTTAGAATTTATATGCTTATTATACCACAGGTCAGCATAATGTAAAAGAGGTTTATAAGTAAATGCAGGTAAAATTGACATAACCAATCCAGCCTGTTATTTTGTAAAATCTATTTCATAAGCTGTTCCGTTGGAAAACAGCAAGCCCTCAGTAAGTTCAATACGAAGAATACAAGTATTAATATCCTCAAAATTATTATGTCCGTTATCAATCCATTGGGCAAATATTTCTTTCATCTTGTTTGCAATAAATTGATTTTCAGCTTTCCCAAAGTAACCTAAGTTTATCCCCTTACCCTGTGCAGTAAACCATTCTCCGGAAATTGCAACAATGGGATTTTTATCAATTTGCTTCATTTTGTTTGAAAGTTTATGGGTAAGTACATAGAAAGCCCCGTCATAATAAAAGGAGTCAACATTTCTGACATAAGGCTTATTATCCTCTGCGGTTGCTAAAGCAATAATACTGTCCTTACCAAATCGTTCAGTCAAGATTTTTTCTGTTTCTTTTGATAGTTTTTCCATTATAATGCCTCCAAAAATTCTTGCCTATCTTTTCATGTAAATCACAATCTCAGGATTAGTTCCCTTTTCACCGTATTCACTGACAAGGAGAAAGTCCGAACCTGCAATCAGTCCATAGCATCTTGCAACAGTCCCGTCATTGAATTCACATTCAACCTGATTGCCAAGATAAATCTGACTGTCGTCAAGAAGCTTTACCGTATCACCGCCCGGCGTAGGATATGCCAGATTAACAAATGAGCCCTTTAGTGGATATAGCTCTGTGATTTTCGGCATACCGGCAATGTTGAGTGAGTTAAATTCTTCAATAAGTTTTTCTTTGAATACCTTATACTGTTCCTGACCGCCTATAGTTATGTACTTTGCTATAAAGCATTGTTTTCCGAAAGGACAGCCCTTTGATTCTACACAGCCTTTGCATTTAGTATTCATTTCACATTCTGAGCAGTTTGCTCCGCAAATAGATTTAATCATAATTTACCTCCTAAATCTTGTTTTCATAGCTTAATAGGTTTAATTGCCTAATCAATTTTAGCCTTTTGGGCTTAATTCACCCCACATTCTTACAGGATTTTGTAAGATAAATTATTTTTTCTCTTACTTATATTATATACCATATTTTGGGTAAAATTGCAATCTTGACATATTAATGGATTAACAAATTTTAAAAGATTTAACCAAAATATTATTATAAAAGTATTGAAATAATACGGCTTTTATGACATACTGAAATTAGATAAACTATAAAGCTATACGTGTTATGGAGGTGTAGTTATGGATAATGAAAAGTATAGATTTTTGAACTGCCTTGCAAATCAATATCCTTCAATCGACAGTGCAGCAACAGAAATTATAAACTTACAGTCTATTCTAAATCTGCCAAAGGGTACTGAGCATTTTCTTTCTGATATACACGGAGAATTTGAAGCTTTTTCTCATGTTTTGAGGAATGGTTCAGGCGCCGTAATGAAGAAAATTGACGAGGTTTTTGGGGACAATATTTCCGGTGAGGATAAGAAAGAGCTTTCCTCATTAATATATTATCCTGAGCAGAAGCTTGCCTACGTGTCAGCAGAAAATAAAAATACCTTTAGTTGGTACGAAACAACACTTTACAGATTGGTTGATGTGTGTCAGATAGTTTCTTCAAAATACACACGTTCCAAAATCCGTAAGGCCTTGCCTGAGAATATGCGATATATTGTTGATGAGCTTATTACTGAAAAGAAAGAAGTTCTTAATAAAAAAGCCTACTATGAGGAGATTATTCATACTATAATTGATATAGGATATGCTGATAAATTTATTGTGGAAATCAGCAACCTTATTCAACAGCTCGTTATAGATCATCTACATATTATCGGAGATATTTATGACAGAGGAAGTGGCCCTCATTTTGTTATGGACAGGCTAATGAAGTATCACAGCCTTGATATAGAGTGGGGCAACCACGATGTGCTGTGGATGGGAGCCAGTGCAGGACAGACAGAGTGCATAGCAAATATTGTTAGGACAAGCCTGCTCTATGATAACCTTTCTGTGTTGGAAAATGGTTATGGAATCAGCGTTATGCCTTTGGC
>CAMFZJ010000156.1 GCA_946004305.1 uncultured Clostridia bacterium
ATTTTTCGCTTGTTTTTTAAAAATTTTATATATTTTTTTAAAAAAATGATGAAATTTGATTGACTTTGCGTTTTTTTGTGGTATAATTTGATTATAATGAGCAAAGGAGATAAACAATGCTTACTCAAGAAAGACATAATGAGATACTTAGAATTCTTACAGAAAAGGAAGCTGTTACAGTAACTCAATTAAGTGAACTCCTTAATACCTCAGAATCTACTATTCGCCGTGACCTCAACAAGCTCAGCAAAATGGGAAAGCTCACCAAGGTTTTTGGCGGTGCTACTGTTAATGCTCAAATATTTGAAGCAAAAGATGACACTGTCAGCACACGTTCTAAGCTAAATATTGAAGAAAAAAAAGCTATCGGTGAATATGCTGCAAAGCTTATAAATAACTTTGACTTAGTTTTCATTGACGCGGGTACTACTACAAAGATGTTGGTTGAATATATCGAAAACAAAAACGCCACATATGTTACCAACGCTATTGACCACGGTAAGTTACTTATGCAAAGAGGATTTAATGTATATATTTTAGGTGGTAAGCTAAAAGCTTCTACCGAATGTATTGTAGGTGCTGACGGTGTTGATAATTTACAAAAGTTTAATTTCACAAAGTGCTTCATTGGTACTAACGGAATTGACATTAACTCAGGACTTACAACTCCCGATATCGAAGAAGCTCATATTAAAACAGAAGCATTAAAACACAGCTACACATCTTTTGTTCTTGCCGATCATTCCAAATTCAATAAGGTTTATCCTGTTACTTTTGGTAAAACTGAAAATGTATGCATTATTACAGGAAGCCTTACTGATAGGAAATTTGCAGAAAAAACTGTAGTTAAGGAGGTATTAGTTTGATTTATACCGTTACTTTTAATCCTGCAATAGATTACGTTGTTAATATTGACAGTATGACTTTTGGAATAACCAACCGTTCTACAGGAGAAAACTACTACTATGGCGGAAAAGGAATAAACGTATCAACTATTTTGAGTAATCTTGGTCTTGATAATATTGCCCTTGGTTTTGTTGCCGGATTTACCGGTGACGCTATCGAAAAAGGCGCTATTGAAGCAGGAATTAAAACAGACTTTATTCATCTTAAAGATGGCATTTCAAGAATTAATATAAAAATCAAGTCAAAAGAAGAAACTGAAATTAATTGTCAGGGTCCAAATATTACTGATGAAGATATTGACAAGCTTTTTAAACAGCTTGATAAACTGGAAAGCGGAGATACACTTGTACTTGCAGGAAGTATTCCAAATACACTTCCCCAAGATATTTACGAAAATATACTTGCAAAGCTTTCAGGCAGAGGTATTCGTTTTGTAGTGGACGCTACTCAAAAGCTTCTTATGAATGTGCTTAAATATAAGCCATTTTTAATAAAGCCTAATAAACAGGAGCTTAGCGAAATGTTCTCGGTTGAGATTAATACTCAGGAGGATATTGTTAAATACGGCAGAAAGCTTCAGGAAATGGGAGCTGTAAACGTACTTGTTTCATTAGGCGGAGAAGGTGCATTGCTGATTGATGAGTTTTCAGAAATTCATACAATGGGTGTTGCAAAAGTCAATGTCATTAATACTGTAGGCTCAGGAGATTCTATGGTTGCCGGTTTTATTGCCGGTTTTATGGAAAAGAATGATTACAGTTATGCATTGAAATTAGGTACAGCCTGCGGCGGTGCAACAGCTATGCTGCCCGGGCTTGCTACTAAAGAAAAAATCAATGAATTGCTAAATCAAATATAAAAGGAGGTAATGAAATGCGTATTGTTGATTTATTAAAATCAGAAGGTGTTTCACTGGGAGTTAAGGTTTCTTCTAAAGAAGAAGCTATTGACCTAATGGTTGACCTTCAGGATAAGTCAGGCAACATCAGCAATAAGAAAGCCTATAAAAAAGGTATTCTGAAAAGAGAATCCGAAGGTTCTACTGCTGTTGGTATGGGAATTGCTATTCCTCATACAAAAAACAAGGCTGTTGTTAAGCCCGGACTTGTAGCTATTACAGTTCCTGAGGGTGTGGATTATGAATCACCAAGCGGAGATTTGTCCACATTATTATTTATGATCGCTGCACCAAAAGACGGTGGAGATGTTCATCTTGAAGTTCTGAGCAGACTTATGGTTATGCTTATGGACGACACTTTTGCTAATAATCTCAGAGCTGCAACAACAGCTGATGAGTTTTTAGAAATCATTGACCAAAAGGAAACTGAGAAGTTTTCTTAATTATTAATTAATTTTAGGAGGAAAAACTGATGAGTAAAGAAATTAAAATCGTTGCCGTTACAGCTTGTCCTACCGGAATAGCTCATACTTATATGGCAGCAGAAAAGCTTGAGCAGACAGCTAAGGATTTAGGCTATACACTCAAGTGTGAAACAAATGGCTCCGGCGGAGCTAAGAATGTTTTGACAGCAGAAGAAATCGCAGAGGCTGATGGCGTTATCATCGCTGCTGACATTACAATTAACCTTGCCCGTTTTGACGGCAAGCCTGTTCTTCAGTGTAAGGTTGCAGACGGTATTCACAAAGCTGAGGAGCTTATCAACAAGATTGTAAACAAGGAAGTTCCTGTTTACACTCACAAAGGAGCAAAGGTTGAGGGCGGTTCTAAAAAGAAAGGCGGAGCTTACGGTCACCTTATGAACGGCGTTTCTCATATGCTTCCATTCGTTGTTGCCGGCGGTATCTTTATTGCTATTGCATTCTTAATTGACACAATCTGTGGTAACGCAGGCGGTGGCGACTTCGGTACTGTTGCACCTGCTGCTGCATGGTTTAAGAATATGGGCGGTCTTGCATTTAACCTTATGGTTCCGATTCTTGCAGGCTTTATAGCAATGTCTATTGCTGACAGACCCGGTTTATTAGTTGGTTTTGTTGGCGGTCTTCTTGCAACAAGCGGTTCTACTTTTATGGCTCCCGGCGGAGATGTTCCATCCGGTTTCTTAGGCGGTCTTCTTGCAGGTTTTGCAGGCGGTTACTTAATGCTTGGTATTGAAAAAATGTGTGAAAAAATGCCAAAGGCACTTGAAGGCATTAAGCCTGTACTTATTTATCCTCTCTTAGGTCTTGGTGGCGTTGCTGTAATTATGTGCGCTATAAACCCAATTATGGGACTTATCAACACAGGTATGTCAAACGGTCTTACAATGATGGCTGAAACAGAAGGTCTTATGATTCCTCTCTGTGCTTTACTTGCAGGTATGATGGCTATTGATATGGGTGGTCCTTTCAACAAGGCTGCTTATGTATTTGCTACAGGTATGCTTGCTCTCCAGACAG
>CAMFZJ010000157.1 GCA_946004305.1 uncultured Clostridia bacterium
ACCATTTGATTCTCTTAATCATAATATCCTCCTATAAACCAAACTTTTTCTTAAAGGAAGCAACATAGTGTCTGTTAATGATTATCTTCTCGCCGTTAAGCATTGTTCCTTCAAATCTTCCGTTGAGGAAGGGCTTTACGCTTTTCAGCTTTGCAATATTCAATATACAGCTTTTGCTTACTCTTACAAAAGAGGTGTTTTCAATCATTTCTTCGATTTTATAAAGCTTGTGAGCTGTGCTTAAAACCCGGCTCTTTGTGTATATGTAGCTGTTGTCATCAACGCTTTCAAAATAGTAAACATCCTTTAGATTAACAGTTGTGCTGTTTCCGTTTTCTTCAGCCTGTATGGTGTTTCCGTAAAGCCGTATAACATTGATTATGTCCTTAATCTGCTTTGTTTCCTCACTGTATTCTACAGTTACACAAGGCTCTTTGAATTTATCATCTCTGAAAATTTTAAGCTTCATTTTGTATCCCCTTTCGGTGATTTCACTTTATCATATAGAAAATATTATTTCAAGTAATTTAGGGTAAGGTGCATTTTTAAGAAGGTAAAATGCATATATTCGCTATATAATACACAACACGCCGTATTTAATTAACATTAAAACACCGCTTAAGATTAATTCTTATGCGGTGTTTTGTTATTGTAATATACTTAATTAAGCTTATAATCGGACATTGCAAAATCTGCTCCGATTTTATTAAGATAATTAAACTGTGCTTTTGTTTTGGTTGTGTATAGTCCCACCTTTATTCCTGATTTATGGCAGGCATTAATAAAGCTTTTGCCGTTATCCGGGTTTTTGAAAGTATCAAATCCCCCGTCATAAATCACCAGCGTCTTTACATTGTTCTTTATGCACCATTTAATATTACTGTTAAGCTGACTTCTTGTTTCTCCGTTTGGGATAATTCCCGTCTGAAGCTTATTGTTCTTAAAGTAGCTTAGATACTGCTTTCTGCAAAAGATTACTGTATTCTTTTTAATCCCCGCAGATTGAACTGCTTTGATAATTTTCTTTATACCGGGTTTGCTTATTTTGTAGCCTTTGGCGGTATCCGCTTTAATGTGTATATACAGCTTGCAATTGTTTTCTTTTGCAAAATTCACCACTTCTTCAATGGTGGGAATAAGAGGCTTTTCTTCATAATCAGCTATATTACTGCCGTGTATTATTGGATATTTAACTCTGTTCTTTGAATTAATCTTCCAAATATATTTATCAGCACCGCACATACGCCGGATTGTGCTGTCATGGTGAACCATTATATCACCGTTTTCTGACTCCCACACGTCACATTCTATACCATTAAAGTCATTTGATACAGCACCGTTAAACGCTTCTGTTGTATTTTCCGGATATTGTGAAGAGAAACCTCTATGACCTACAAGCTGAAGCTCATCAATATACACTTTCTTTTTCTCAGACCATGGGCTGAATTCATTTTTGCCGTTTGTTTTTTTATATGTACGCACACGAACATAATAGTTATTATCAGGTGTTAAGCTTGTTATTAATTTTGATGTGGTTGTGTTTTTTCTTATGGTAATCTTTTTGTAAGAAGTAAACTTTGAAAAAGTGCTGTACTGAAGCTGATAACCTGTTGCCTGCTTTTGTTTTTTCCACTTAACAAGCATTGATTTTGAAAATGCAGTCAGCTTGAAAACTGATGTATTGGGAACGGTTTTAGTTGCCCTAGCTTCAAAAGGCAATACAGTAATTACTGATAATAATACCAACAGGAGGCAGATTGTTGTCCTTGCTTTTTTATACATATGAAAGCTCCTTAGAAAATGTTATTATAAACTAACTTACTCCTTAGTCAATTATAAAATACATACAAAAAAAGTGCAAGGAAAATTTGAGATTTCCTTGCACTAACTTATTATATTTATAAAACAACTAAAAGTATTTTTATTTTAGGTAAATATCCCAAAAACTTTTATCAGAACTTTCCGCCGCCACCGCCGTGGGATGTTCCGGATGAGCCTGTATGAGTTGAAGAACCGCTGCTCTGCTTTTGTCGGGCAGATTTTGATACAACAGCAGTTATAAATCTTTCGTTTTGACCGGTAAGGTTTAGGCTGTTCTGTACAAGATAATCGTTTGCATCTGCTTTTTTTGCTACTGTTTTAAGCTGTCCCTGTAAAATTAAAATAACAACAATTGCAATTACTAAGCCAATGCCTAAGGCTATAGCAAGAATAAGAATAGTAAATTTCTTTGGAAGGTTTCCGCTGTCGTAAGGCTCACCTGTTCTTGCCTGCTTAACGAAGTCCTCAACAAGATCTCCATAGCAGGTAAAACCTTCGTAAAATTCGTCATCACCTAAATATTCCAGAAACTCATCGGAAATATAATCAATACCTGCGTCTGTTAATGCTGTAATACCGTAGCCTGTTGTTGAAAGCCACCAATCTCTGTCCTCCATACTTACAAGAAGCAAACAGCCGTCCCTTGTATCTCCGTAGCCGTAACCGTTATTGTCATAATAATCATCAGCCAGTTCCATTGAGGACATATCACCAAGGCTTTCAACTGTTAATACTACAATATCAAACTTAAGCTCTTTACTTTTTGAGGCTAAATCTACGCTTAATTCTTCATACTCAGCATCACTTAACAAGCCTGCTGCGTCTACTACATATTCCTTTTCTGTTTCTGTTGCAAAAGCAGGAGCAGAGCATAGAAAAAGGGCTGATAATACAATTAATACTGACAATATTTTTTTCATTTTGTATTCCCCCTTATCCTAAGAAAAAGTAAACAATCGGTATTGCAATAGCTGATGCTGCTGCAAAGGTTGAGAAGAATGTAAGCCATTTCTTCTTTTTATCAGTAGGAAGATTTCCTACGAACTTTCCTGTCTGACCATTCATAGCAAATGTGTATTTTTCACCTTTATATGTAGAAGTAAGCATCCAAACAGGATAAAGAACATACTTAATGTTACCGCTTAGCACACTCATATTTGCTCCCGGTCCTGCAAAGCCCTGATTTATAACATCGTTAGGAATGTTAATTGATTTATCAACAGGATTATGTACTACTGTAAATCTGCCTTTGAATGTATCCCTAAGAACATCTATGGTACTTTCAAGGATTCTCTTGTTGGCTCTGGGCTCATTTTCTTTTTCATCAACATCATACTTGTCTGCCAAATATCCTGCTAAATATGCTGTTTTAAAAGGCACAGCCTGGCTGAAATCAAAGGGCTCTATTGATTCCATTAAATCGTCATCCA
>CAMFZJ010000158.1 GCA_946004305.1 uncultured Clostridia bacterium
GTAGAACAAGCCTTTTATGAAGTATTAAGCCTTCTGAAAAAGGAGGGTAAAATATAATGAGAGATGTAACCTTAGGACAGTATTTCCCCGGAAATAGTATCCTTCACAGGATGGACCCAAGAGTAAAGATTTTGCTTTTAATAGCGTATATTGTTATTTTGTTTTGTACATTTGGGTTTATTTCTCTTGCTATTGTTACAGCCACAATAATAGCTGTTATCTTAATGTCAGGCGTACCCTTTAAAATGTATTTAAAGAGCTTGAAGGTCTTAATTGTAATTATACTAATAACAGCTTTATTAAATATGTTTTACGGCTCAGGCGACCCAATATGGCAGTTTGGTATATTAAAGCTAACGGTATCAGGTATCGAAAGGGCAGTTTTTGTAACAGTCAGAATTATCTGTCTTATGCTTGTAAGCTCCTGCCTTACCTTTACAACGTCGCCCACAGACCTAACCGACGCTATTGAAAGGCTTATGAAGCCTTTAAAGATTTTTCACATTAAGGTTCACGAAATAGCAATGATGATGACAATTGCTTTAAGATTTGTACCTACTCTTCTTGAAGAAACAGATAAAATTATGTCTGCTCAAAAATCAAGAGGCGCAGATATGGAATCAGGCAATTTAATTCAGAAAATAAAATCTCTGATACCCGTGTTAATTCCTTTGTTTATTTCAGCCTTCAGACGAGCATATGAGCTGGCAATGGCAATGGAATGTCGCTGCTATCAGGGAGGCGAGGGCAGAACTCGTATGAAGTCCCTTCATATTAAGAAGCTTGACGTTTACTGTATAATAGTAACCGGAATTGTAATAACAGGAGTTATATTATGCAACATATTTCTGGGGACAATCATTTAAGGAATCTCCTTGTAACAATTTCATATGACGGTAAAAATTATCACGGCTGGCAAATTCAAAAAAACGGGGTTACAGTACAAGAAGTGTTCCAAAACGCCCTTAATAATATAGTAGGGGAGTTTTCCGATTTAAAAGGCTGTAGCCGTACCGACAGCGGAGTTCATGCCAATATGTACTGCATTAGTCTTAAAATAAATCACCCTATAGAGCCATTAAGACTAAAAGCGGCACTAAACCGTTGGTTGCCTATGGATGTAGCTTGCCTTGATTGCAAAGAAGTTGATGATGATTTTCACGCACGTTATAATTGCAAAAGCAAGGAGTATATTTATAAAATATGGAACAGCGAAACCCGCAACCCCTTTTTAAACGGATATGTGCTTAATTACAGATACCCTATTGATGTGGAATTGCTTAACAAATCTGCTCAGGATTATGTAGGTAAACATGATTTTACATCTTTCTGTACAGTAGATAAAAGAGAAACAGGGGATTTTGTAAGAGATGTAAAGAGGTTTTCTGTAAAACGTGAAGGCAACCTTGTTACAATGACTGTTGAAGCTAACGGCTTCCTTTATAATATGGTACGTATTATGGTAGGAACGCTGCTTGAAATTCAGCAGGGAAAGATTATGCCTGACGGTATAGCTGAAATTATAAATAAACGTGACAGAAGCTATGCCGGAGCAACTGCACAGCCCTGCGGATTGTATCTTAATAAGGTTAATTATTAGACATTATGTATCAATAAATACCAAATAACATAAATGGTGAATATATGAAAAAGAAAAAAAGCGGAAAATACAGTGACCGCAAAACAGATAAAAAAAGAAGACGAAAAAGGGAAGTCATAAGCTACGAGGATATGCCTCTTGAAGAGTATGACGATGACCGAACTGAAATATCTAAGCCTGCTGTAAAGCGAATACTGATTTTTGCAGGAATAATTCTTGTTTTAGGGCTTATTACTTTTGCTGTAGCAAACCGAGATAGCTTAACTCCCGAAAGAATAGGCAACTGGTTTAAGTATGATGTTTTAGGCTCTAAAGATACAGGCTTTCCTGTGGATATTCAAGGCTCAGGAATTACTCAAGGTAATTTTCTTTATAACGGAAATATAAGCTATGTATCCGATACAGCCTTTGTAACTCTCAGTAATGACGGTAATGAAATGGCATATAGTCAGATTACATTTGCCGAGCCTGTAATTGCTGCAAGCGGAGATAAAGTAATTGTTTATAACCTTGGGGGAACAGGCTTTACAGTAGGAAATCAGACAGAGCTGTCAAACACAAAGGACACTAAGGAAGATATTTTTACAGCTGATATTAATTCAAAGGGCTATTATTGCGTAGTTACAAAAGCTGACGGATACTTGTCAAAGCTTTATGTATATAATAATTTCAACGAAAAGCTGTATGCATATTCCTTCTCTGATTATTATGTGACTGCTGTTGCTCTTAATAATGACGGTAAATCCTGTGTAGCCTGCGGTTTGACCGGTAAAGACGGCAGTATTTCTTCCGTAGCCTATGTCCTTGATTTTGCTAAGGAAGAGCCAATTGCTACTTTCTCTTTAGATGATAATACTATTTATGATGTAGAATATCTTGACGGCGGAACAGTATGTATAATTGGTTCTCAGGCATCCTTTACCTTAGATATCGGCAGCTCTAACTTAAATCAGATTGACTATAATCAAATGAAGCTCACTTCCTTTGATATTAATACCGATACAGCCTCATTTGTTCTGTCACTTTCAAGAAGCGGTGACGGTAGAAAATGCTCCCTTGAGTATATTAATAAATCAGGCGAAATAGTAAATGTAAATGATACCGAATTATCCTGCGAATCAATAAGCCTGTATAAAAACCGTCTGGCTGTTTTGCAGAATAACACTTGTTATCTTTTTGATACAGACGGAACAAAAATAGGAAAAGCAAAAACAGGCAATGGTTCACTTGCTGTTAAGCTTGATTCACCGTCAACAGCATATATTTTAGGAATTAATGAAATCAGAAAGATAATTGAGTTTAAGTAATTATTATGGTTTTAGATATTATTTTACTGGGAATTGTTGCAATTCTTGTGTTTTTAGGAATCAAAAGAGGAATAGCAAAAACTTTACTTAATCTTTTGTCAATATTTTTTGCCGGAGTAGTAGGATGCTTTTTTGCAAATATTGGCTCAAAATGGATATATTCAACATTCATTGCACCTGATGTAAGTGATAGTGTTGCAAAATCTTTTGAACAGGCAGGAAATAACACCACCGGAATAATTGAAAATATGCCCGACTTTACCAAAGGGCTGTTGACTTTTTTCGGTATAACAGACGAAAGTCTTGCATCATCTGTAAACAGTGGCGTAAATA
>CAMFZJ010000159.1 GCA_946004305.1 uncultured Clostridia bacterium
AAGTCCGAAGATTATGTTAGCTCCTGTCAGGCGCCAAGGTCCATATATAAGAAAGGGCATACAAAAGGCAAACCATATTAGCCCTGCGTTTCCTGCTGAGGAGGCTGCTATCATTATTCTGTTTTTCCAAGGGGAGCGCATCCTGATGATATTATCAATTACCTTATCATCAAGGCGCTGTATTTTTTTGAACATATTAGCACCTCAAATTAACCCTTACAGCTAAACATAATCATACAAAGTAATTATAGCATAAACAGGTTAATTTGAAAAGTGCTATATTGCAATATTTTTATATTGTAAAATAATATTATTACAGAAACAATATAGCCCAACATTATACCGGGCTTAAATTAACAAGGTGAGCTACAGAGGGCATTGTTTCTCCCTGCATACTTGATGTTGGACTCATCAATGCGCCTGTTGCCATAAACAAAATATTTTTATACTTACCTTTTAGCATCTCAGGCAAAATAGTTGAACACAGCACAGAGCCTGCACAGCCACAGCCTGAGCCGCCTGCGTGAACATCCTGCCTTTCCAAATCGAATATCATAAGTCCACAGTCATTATGATTATTTTTTATGTTATAGCCTTCCTTACTCATAAGTTCATACAAACAGCCTGAGCCTACCTTTCCTAAATCTCCCGTAAGGATAAGGTCATAATCCTTGGGCTTTGTATCTGTATCCTTAAAAAACTCACAAAGGGTTTTTGCTGCGGCAGGTGCCATTGCAGCTCCCATATTATTCAAATCGCTTACACCTAAATCCACAATTTTCCCAACAGTTGCCCTTCTTACACCTATTCCTTTACCTGATTTTTCAACAACACAGCTTCCTGAACCTGTAACGGTCCATTGAGCTGTGGGAGTACGCTGTCCTCCGTATTCCAGAGGAAACCGGTACTGCCTTTCTGCCGAACAGAAATGTGAGGATGTAACACAAACCGCACAGTTTGCCCCTCCGCTTTCAACCATAACAGATGCCATAATCAAGCCCTGGGCCATAGTTGAACAGGCCCCGTACTGTCCAAGATAGGGAATATTATAATCCTTTAAGCCATAGCTGGAGCTTATACATTGGTTAAGTAAATCTCCTGCAAAAATAAAATCTACGTCCTCTGCTTTTTTCTTTGATTTATTAAGGGCAACTTCTACTGCTTCCTGTTGAAAGAAGCTTTCTGCTTTTTCAAAAGTACTTTGTCCTGCTCTGGGGTCATAGAATATTTTGTCAAAATTATTTTTAAGCGGTCCCTTAGCTTCCTTTTTCCCGGCTATTGAACCAAATCCTGTGATTACAGGTGTATCTTCAAAACCAATAGTATATTTTCCAATTCTGTGCAACATAAAAAATCGCTCCTTTTGCATTATCCTTTGCAAGAAAGAGCGATTTATACTTTTGTTACAATAACTGCTATTGTATATATTTATTCAGGATTTGTATCAGATGTGGCTTCTTCAGTTTCAGGAGGTGCAGTTGTGGGTTCTGCCTCATATTTTATAACACCGTTTACAGTTTTTCTAAAGGAGCCCTTATCCTCAGGACGTATAGAATGGTCATCCTTTAGGCTGTATGTGGAATTGCAGATTACTTCTTCCTTAACAATTTCACCGTCAAGATACAAATATCTTGTTGTGGTGGTTTTATAGCTTTCATTTTTCTCTATGTCATAGTTTTCGCTTTTCAGCTTAATATTGTCATAGACGGGATCCTGATAGCCATAGATATTTACTGTAAGGGTAGTGCCTTCCATTTTACACTCCATAAACATCTGATAATCAGTTGTATTTTTAAGCCTTAAATCAAGGTTAGGATAGTCAATGGTTGCGTCCTCTCCTGCAAAGGCATATACAGAAGCCCAATAGTGATTATGCCTTTCAACAACCGCCATATTTGCAAAGACAGCACAGTTAAATATTGTAGTGCTTGCCTGACATATTCCTCCGCCAACGCCCTGCTCAACCTTTTTATTGTTGATAACATCCGCCTTTTTGTAGCCGTTTGACTCAAGGTTTGAATCGCCGGTACAATTATTAAATGACCAAACTTCACCCGGTTCAATTACTGAGCCGTTGCAGGCTTCCAAAGCAGTTTTCATATTGTGGTTGCCGTTAGCATTGTTTGTAGAAACAGAGGTTGCAGTAGAAAGTCCCACGATATTGTTCTTTACATCATCTAAGGTAATATCAGGCTCAATAGTATTTACAACCGCTTCAATGGAGGTCTTTTTTCCGCCCTCATTAAAGAAGTATGTAATCTGGTTTTGCAAGTCTTCCTTATCAAGCTCATAACCTACCTTGCCCTCTTTATATGTAAAACGAGAGGAACTGAAAGGACGGAACTTTGATACCCTTGCATTTACCGGTTCCAAATCAACCTTATCTGCTATTTTGCGGGCATTTGTTTCTATTGAATTAACATCAACCTCATAATCAAGTTTAAAATCAGGGTTTTCAAGCTTTTTAAACTCTGTTTTCTTTTCGCCTTTCTTAGGCTCGTAAATATCCTGCTCTTTAAGACTGTAAACCTTGGCTTCATCTAAAGCCTTTTCATAATCGAAAAAGTATGAAAAATCGGATTTTTTAAGAGTTTTATTATAGTCATTTGCAATGACGTTGATTGAAATATCTTTTACTGCGGACATTTCATTGTCCTTGATTTTTTGCAAAGCCTCACCATAGGACAAACCGCTTATGTCAATGCCCGATACCGATACGTTCTGTGAGAATTTGAGTGGTTGCTTTTTTCTGTTTTCTCTGTCAAGATTAATAATTGTAATTCCGGCAGTCACAGCTATTACAGATACAACCGCTACTGCAATTATTGCAACAAGAATATTTCTTGCCTTATGGGATTTTTGCGGTGCGGGATATTTCCTCCTTGCAGTATTACCCGGATGTGCCGGCTGATTAGTTTTTCTTCTCTTTGCAACCTGTCGTGACGCGGTTTTACCGGAAGATGCAGTCCTTTTTCCGGAGTTGTCTGCATATCTTCTTCCATTGGAGGCAGCGTGCCTTGGCGTTGGTTTTTTATTGTCTTTAAAATAATCTAAATCGTAATCGTTCAAAGCAGACTCCTCCTTCATTTTTAGTAGATAAAGATTATTATACACCATTTGGTGGAAAAATAAATAGGTTTTTGTAAAAAAATAGTGGAAAAATCATACATTTATATAGGAGATGTCAAAATATGAGTAAACATATTATATCTGTCTCT
>CAMFZJ010000160.1 GCA_946004305.1 uncultured Clostridia bacterium
TAAATAATTTTAGCTAACTTAATATCTCTTAAAAATTTTGCACCGGTGGATTTCCGCCGGTGCTTTTTTCGTTATTATGCATTACATATAAGAAAACCTCCGCCTATAACAGCGGAGGTTCTTTTTGTTATTCAAAATTATTTAATACCAAAAATTCCTTTTATTTTGCGAATTACCTTTTTAGGGAAGCTTGTTGTTACCCAATCAATAGTCTTTTGCTGCTGATTAACTGTATCGTTAAGCTCTTTTATTTGAAGCCTTAATTCTTCAATTTGTTCATCCTTTTTTTCGATTTCATCACTTAACATACAAACAACATCACAAGAAACCTTAAAGTAATCATCCTTGGTATATTCTCTTTTTGCCAAAGGGTCATCTTCAGGAATTTCATCCTTAAATAAAACTCCGTCATCTCTGCCTAAAAATTCCTTAGCAAGCATTTCGTTTTCTTCTTTATACTTATCAAGAAATGCTACAGTTTCATCATAAGTCATCAGGTTATTTTTACTAAAGCTGAAGTCAGAAGCCTTTTCATACATAAGTCTGGTCAAAATCCTATGGAGATAGCTTTTTCTTCCGTTTACAGACCTTAATTCAGGGTATTTATTCATATATCTCTTATAGTCGAGATATACTCCCCCAAGACTGATGTTTGAAGTTGATTTTTCAAGCTCCTGAAAATCCTCGTTAAACTCAAGTCCTACTGCTTCAAAGAAATCAGAAACAAGGTTATTTTTAGTTCCGCCCCACTGCTGTTTTTCATACGCCCTGATGTCAAGGTTTTCCTTACCCATAATATCTGCAATTGTTTTTACTCTGGTGTAATACTCAAGTCGCATTATGTTTTTGCCGTTTATATACTCCTTGAACTCTCGGGTTTCATATTCCCTAACCTTTTGAGCCCAATGTGACTGAGCAAATAAGTCCTGACGTCTCACATAAGCGATAATTTTGTAATCAATATTACGGCTGTCCAGCTCGCTTTTCAGCTTTTTCCAGAATTTTTTATCCCTTTTTGCCCCTAAATTCCAAATTCCTTCCTCAGAAAGAATCATTTTATCATAGGTTTTAAACAGAGATGAAATTCTGTCGAAATACGTATCCCAAATTTCCTGTTCTTTTTCTTTGTCACGCTTACCGTTTTCATCTACATATTTTTGAATCAGAAAACGTGCGTTTCTGGTAGAACTGTATTTTCCAACCTTAAGACTGAGAGGATAAGCATAGCCTTTTTCCTTTAATTTTTCATAGTTTAATTTCAATGTACTTTGAATATAAGAAGTACCTGTTTTCGGCATACCGATGTGCAGATATAATGTTGGCATATTATTTCTCCTTGTATTGTATGTACAACCCCGAAAAATCAGGGCTTGGTGTTACAGAAGCTTCTGTAATTCTTCCATTACTTTGTCAGCAGCTTCATCAATTGAAAGTCCTGTAGTATCAATTGTAATATCAGGCTGTTGAGGCACCTCGTAAGGAGCAGAAATACCTGTAAAGTTAGGAATGTCGCCGGCTCTTGCCTTAGCGTATAACCCCTTAACATCTCGCTTTTCACATTCCTCAAGAGGAGTGCTTACATAAACCTCAATTGTATTTTCCTTGCCGATAATGTCTTTAGCTTTCATTCTATCTCTTTCATATGGTGATACGAAAGAAGTCAGAACTATTAAGCCTGCATCATTCATCAGCTTTGCAACCTCTGCAATACGACGGATGTTTTCTATTCTGTCAGCCTCTTTAAAGCCAAGGTTTTTGTTAAGACCAAGTCTGATATTGTCGCCGTCAAGGCTCATTGTGTGGTTGCCCTTAACAAACAGACGCTTTTCAATTTCATTAGAAAGAGTGGATTTACCTGAACCTGAAAGTCCTGTAAACCAAATTGTCTTAGGAGTTTGGGACTTCTGATTAGCTCGCTGTTCACGAGTTACGTCCATATTGTGCCATGTCAGGTTATCGGATCTTCTGAGAATATGAGAAACTACACCGCAGGCAGAAGTCATATGAGTTAATCTGTCGATAAGAATAAACGAACCTAAGCCCGGGTTTTTGTCAAACTCATCAAAAACAATTTTTTCGGAAGTTGAAATATCACACTGAGCAATCTCATTTTTATAAATTGCATCGGCAGGGATCTCGTCACCTGAGTTAACGTCAATTTTATGCTTAATTTTCATAACCGTTGCAGGGATACGCTTTGTGCCCAGCTTAAGCATATAGTTCTTACCGGGAACGAGCTTTGTATCGTCCATCCACAGAAGCTTAACTGTAAACAGATTGCCTATTAAAGGCTTTGTGTTTCCTGCAAATACGCAGCCTCTTGAAACATCAACCTCTTTGTCAAGCTGGATAGTTACAGCGCTTCCCTTTTCAGCAGAGTTAACCTCATTGCCTGCGTTGATAATTGACTTAATGTGAGCAACCTCGTTTGAAGGAAGTGTAACGATTTCATCTCCTACAGTAGCAACGCCTGTTTCAATCTGTCCCTGAAAACCTCTGAAGGTATGGTTAGGACGGCATACACGCTGAACAGCCATTGTAAAGCCCTTTTCAACATCGTCTTTAGTAACGTCAATGTTTTCAAGATAAGCAAGCAAGGTGTCCCCGTTGTACCATGGAGTACGCTGGGATTTGTTTGTAATGTTATCGCCGTCTGTAGCAGAAACAGGGATAATTGCCACAGTATTGTAATCAAACTCAGCTAAAAGCTTTTTTATTTCCTTTTTGATTTTATCAAATTTATGTCTGTCAAAGTTAATTAAGTCCATTTTGTTTATAGCAAAAACAAAATGCTTAATACCCATAAGGGAGCAGATTCTTGCGTGACGTCTTGTCTGAACAAGTACGCCCTGAGAAGCGTCAACAAGAATGATAGCCAAGTCTGCAAAAGACGCACCAACAGCCATATTTCTTGTATATTCTTCGTGACCGGGAGTATCTGCAACAATGAATGAACGTTTTTCGGTAGTAAAATATCTGTAAGCAACGTCAATAGTAATACCCTGCTCTCTTTCAGCCATAAGTCCGTCAAGGAGCAAAGAGTAGTCTATAGCACCTTCACGGGAACCTACCTTACTGTCCAGAATCAGAGATTTCTCCTGATCTGCAAACAACAGCTTTGTGTCATAAAGCATATGTCCGATTAGTGTTGATTTACCGTCATCAACACTACCGCAGGTAATAAATTTCAATAATCCAT
>CAMFZJ010000161.1 GCA_946004305.1 uncultured Clostridia bacterium
ACACAAGGAGTATCGTCGGCAGCGTCAGATGTGTATAAGAGACAGAGTGTATATATTATATGCGGAGTGATATTTTTTGGACGACTATGCGTGGCAAATAATCGTTATAATTTTGTGTATTTTGTTATCTGCGTTTTTCAGCTCTGTTGAAACTGCTTTCTCTTTTGTAAATGTTATAAGAATTCAGGGCTATGCTGATGACGGAAACAAAAAAGCAAAAACAGTGCTGTATATTTCAAACCATTTTGACAAGGCTCTGACTACAATATTAATTTGTAATAACATTGTAAACTTAGGTTGTTCTGCTTTAGCAACAACTCTGTGTCTTAATCTTTTCGGTGATATCGGTACTGCTATTGCGACAGGCGCTACTACTTTGCTTGTGCTTACATTCGGAGAAATTATACCAAAGTGTTTAGCAAAGGAACACAGTGAGGCTTACTCGCTTAATACCGCAGGTGTACTTAAAACCCTTATGATTTTGCTTACACCTATTGTTTTTCTTTTTGTAAAGCTTAAAGAGTTGGCTATTAAGCTTGCAGGCACAACAGATGAGCAACCCTCTGTTACTGAGGATGAGTTAAAGCAGATTGTGGAAAACATCGAGGGCGAAGGTGTGCTTGAGGAAGACGAAAGCGAAATGGTACAATCCGTTCTGGAATTTGACGAAAAGACAGTTCTTGAAATTCTCACACCAAGAGTTGATATGACTGCTATTGATATAACTGACAGTCAGGACAAGCTTAAACATATTATTATGGAAAGCCGTTACTCAAGAATCCCTGTATATAAAGAAACTATTGATCAGATTATAGGTATTCTCCACACAAGGGATTATCTTGAGGATTTGGCAAACGGTGTTGAGCCGAATATCGGCAAGCTGATACAGCCTGCTCACTTTGTTTTTAATAATCAGAACTTATCTAAAATTCTAAGTGACTTTAAGCGTAAGCGTTTGCATATGGCTATTGTTACAGATGAATACGGCGGAACCTTGGGTATTGTTACTATGGAAGACTTACTTGAGGAAATTGTAGGCGAAATTTGGGATGAAGATGAAGAAATCGAAAATGACTGCACTAAAATTTCTGACACCCAGTATCTGGTAAGCGGTGATATGCCTCTTGATGATTTGTTTGATTTAGCAGGAATTGACCCTGATGATGTTGAAACAGACTCAGTTACAGTAGGCGGATTTATCCTTGAACACTTTACAACTATTCCAAGACGGAAAGCCGGTTTTACATTTGAAAACATCAAATTTGTTGTTCAGCAGGTAAACAGCCAGCGTATTATAGCTGTTGATGTTTACATAGAGCCAAAAGCTGAAACAGAAGAGGATATTTAACTCAGAATTTATATATAAATTAGGGGCTGTCGCAAATGAGTAAAATTTGCGACAGCCCCTACGGTTATTTTAGATGATTTTGGAACGGTTATAAACCATTCAGTGAATATACTCTTACCACCCACAGGCTTTTCTAATTGAAAATTTCTTTTCCCCTCCGTCACAGCAAGCTGTAACACCTCCCTTTTCAGGGGAGGCTTTGCTTTTTTGGAAAGGTATTATTTAACAGTTATATATCTGTACTTTGTACAGGAGCGATACATAGCGTCCTTTACCGAATAAATTAATAGATACTCCCCTGCTTTATTAGCGTTCACTTCACCCTGAACTGTAATTTTTTTTGTAATATCACTGCCTGTGGTATCATATGCTGTTACACCTGATAATGGGGAAAATTCTTCCCCTAATGGTACAGAAACATTTTCAGCACCTGAAATTTTAGGCTTTTTATTATAGTAAGGATTACTTTTGCTATTGTCTGTAGGGTCCCAGTGGAGTGGGGTTGCAACATTATTTTTCATAGCCTCAGGTCTTCCTAAAGGCCCCGGATTTTCACTTTCATACACCTTAACAGGCGTCCCCTCAATACAATTATCATATATCCATTTTGCGTCTGAAACCGCCATTCTTACACAACCCATTGATACGCTTTTTCCAAGATTGTTATACTCCGGAACTTCCACAGATGAGGGATCTTCATTAGTTAAATAAGGCACGGAATGAAACAATACATTTCCGTTAATCTGTGAAATATATCTTCCGTAGACATTTCCCAATAATGACAGCCATTCTGATTTTATTCCTATGATAAATTCTCCGGAGGGAGTATCATCTCCCTTGCCGCAGGAACATATCATAGCTCTTACAGGTACATTATACTTACCGCTTTTGTCGTATGTATAAACAGTCACGCAGTTTTTTAGTTTGTTTACTTTTATACTGTAGAGATAATATTGACTCCCTTGGCTTTTATTCTTATTTAGAATATTATCATTAGCGGATATTGCTGTTGTAAAAGATAATTTTTCCGGTTCTTTCTTTTCAACCTTTACTTCACAGATCTTTTTCACATCACCATAGGAAGCAGTTATTGTTGCATTGCCTGCCTTTAAGGCAACTGCATTCCCCACAGGATCAATATGGACTACTGAACTGTCAGAGCTTTCAAAGGTGATATTATCAGAAAGCAATTGCATATCCTCTTCATTTTCTGCCTTATATTCAAGCCTTGATAATTCCCCTGCTTTTAGTGACAGGGATTTTGTTGTTAAGGAGAATTTAATTTTTTTATTTCCGCCAACACCGCAACTACAACGAATAAATGTAATTACCAAAAAAACAGTGATTATTATTAATGCTGTGGGAGCAAGTATTGATTTTTTTCTTCTGTAATTATACATAACCTTACCTCTTTCAAAAACAAATATCTTGAATTTTATATTACTATAATTCTGCAAAAATGTAAATAGATTACTGTTTTTCAACAAATTATTTTGTTAGTGTTTTGCATATAGTATTTATAGGGATACATAATAATGCCCACAAAAATGAATACAAAGCACAAATCTGACCTTTGAAATTTAAAGGCAATGAGGAATAATCCCATACTTTCAGCTTTAATATAAGGTTAAAAATACAGCCTGAGCAAAACTCGTATGCTGTTATTATTCCGCTTCCCAGCAAGCATTTCTTCCACAATGGCCGTGAGGTTAACTTTGTAAACATTTTAAACAGGGAAAGAAAACAGGCTCCTCCTGTAAGTACCATTGACCAATGGGTTTTACCTCGCCAAAGGATTTCTATTAAGCCGTAGGCAATTCCGCCAAAGGAAAACAATACAGAATTTTT
>CAMFZJ010000162.1 GCA_946004305.1 uncultured Clostridia bacterium
TTCTGTTTCTAAAGTTAATTTTGTCAAGGGCAAACCCTAAAACAATGTAAATAATTGCCCCAACCAAAGGCTGAATCCAGCAGGTAGGCAATTCTGCAACAGCGCTTGCCCAGTCATATAATAATGAATTTGCAATAAAATATCCGAAAATAGTAACAGCGCTTGTTGGAATAATCATAAGAACTGTAGGAACAGTAATTATTTTAGTATCTTTCTGTCTTTTTTTCAAGTAGTATCTTGCAATAATAAAGGGTACTACGTTAATTGCTTTGATTATGGCAGTAGGAATTGCCCAATGAGGATAGCCTGCAATTAAATCGGCAAGTCCTCCTCCGATAGCAGCAGAAACAAGTCCGTACGGTGCCGGTAAAACGCAGGCAGCTAAGTAAATCATAGAGTCACCTGCGTGGGTATATCCAAGCAGTGACGGGATTTTAATAAAAGCAGTTGTAACTGCAATAAGTGCAGAAAACATTGCACTGATTACCAAAAGCTTTATTGTTGAATTAGATGTTGAATTGTTACTCATAAAAATACCTCCTATATAAGCATTGATAAATGCTTTTCAAATTCTATACCGTCATTTCGGTCAGTTACTACATCAACTGTGTCCCTGAGGGACGCTTCAATAAAATTAACAGCTTTGCTTATTGTGTCTTTTAAATCTTCACCTTTCAGCAAACCGGCAAATACTACAGAAGCAAATAAATCCCCTGTGCCGGAATAACTTTTGCCAATCATAGGTGATTGTGTTGTAAAGATTTCTTCCTTTGTAACAGCCATATTGCAGATATGAGGAGTACCGTTTATGTTTTGAATAATGCCTGTGATAACAGCAGTATCCACATTGTAAAGCTCAATAAGCTTATTTCCAAGACCTTTTATTATGTCTGAATAATTTGCTTCATCTCTGTGACTTATTACCTCATTGTAATCACAGTCGCAAAGAATACAGCACTCAGTAAGGTTAGGTGTGATAATGTGAGCCTTTGAAACAAGCTTTTTCATTTTTTCCGCAAGGGCGTCAGTAAACAGGCTGTATCTTCTGCCGTTGTCACCCATAACAGGGTCCACCATAATAAGTATATCGGGACTTTTAAATTCATTAATAAAATCAAGGATAAAGTCAACCTGCTTTTCGTTTGACAGAAAGCCTGTGTATATTCCGTCAGGCTTCAACTGAAGGGCTTTCCATTGGGTAATGTAGTTTGGCAGTTTATCGGTTAGGTCATTACAGTAAAAGTCAGGGTAACCTGTCTGGTTTGTTAAAACTGCTGTAGGCATAGGGCAAGGCTGAACTCCCATAACAGAAAGCACAGCGATTGATGCTGTAAGTGAGCATTTCCCCAAACCTGAAAGGTCGTTTATAAGCACTGCTTTTTTTGTCATAATATCACCCTAACCAAGATTTACCTGTAAACCTGAAAGCATTATACAACAATAAAGTGTCTTTTTAAATAGACAATTTTAACAAATTTTTAAAGGACAGTTTTATATAATCACAAAATTTACAAGGAAAAGAGCTGTCCCAAAAGGAACAGCTCCAATGAATAAATGTGCTTTATTTAATTGAGCAATAAACAGTTATTAAACATTAACCTCTTTAACAAGCTCAAATTCTCTGACAATTTCATTGCTTGGCTTCTTAGTACACAGGGATACTATTACCATAAGAATAAGTGCAATAGGGAAGCCAACTGCCAATGAGTAAAGTCCTGTAGCTGAGCCTAAGGTTGCGCCGTTTACAAGGGGTATGTAGTCCCAGATTATTACGGTGGCAGCACCGCTAATCATACCTGTCATTGCGCCTGCTGCGTTACTGCGCTTCCAGAACAATGCAAGAAGTACAACAGGACCAAATGCTGCGCCGAAGCCTGCCCATGCGTCAGAAACAAGTGCCATAATGCTTGATTCAGGATTAATAGCAATAACAAAAGCGATTACCGCAATTACCGCAACGGCAATTCTTCCTACATTAAGTGAGCTTTTTTCCGAAGCATTCTTCTTAATAACACCCTTGTACATATCCTCAGAAATTGCAGAAGCAGTAACAAGAAGCTGGCTGTCAGCAGTACTCATAATAGCAGCTAAGATACCGCAAAGGAAAATACCGCCGATGAAAATCAATACACCGTTTCCGTTGAATACCTGCTGAATCATACGGATAAATACGGTTTCACTGGTAGTTGAATCTAAAGTTGTTGTTAAGAAAGCTCTGCCGAATAAACCTACAAGTATTGAAGCAATAAATGCCATACCTACCCAGGTTATGGCTACTTTTCTGGACTTTTTAACCTCGCTGTGATTCTTAATAGCCATAAATCTTACCAGAATATGAGGCATACCGAAGTAGCCTAAGCCCCATGCAAGACTTGAAATAACAGATGTAGCAGAAATAGGCTCGCCGTTTTCATAGAACAGGTTAAGGAAGTTACCGGGATCGGCAACGCCGTTCTGCATCAATGCTCCGCTGTATGAATTGCTGTATGTAAGAATACCGTAAGCAATAATAGGTACAGTAAGAAATGCAACCAGCATAAGCATACCCTGAATAAAGTCAGTAGTACAAACAGCCCTAAAGCCCCCCATAAATGTGTAAATAAGAATAACAACAGTAGCAATAATCAGACCGATAAAATAAATCTGACTGTAGTTTTCTTCATTTCCGAAAAGTGTAGCAAAAAGCTTTGCACCGCTTGAAAAGGCAGAAGCAGTATAAACAGCAAAGAAAATCGTAATAATAACCGCAGAAACTACCTTTAAAGCACCTCTGCTTCTGAAACGATTGTCAAAAAAGCTTGGAATAGTAAGGCTGTTTCCTGAAACGATAGTGTACTTTCTCAGCCTTGCAGAAACTAAGAACCAGTTAAGAACAGTACCGATAAACAGACCGATAGCAATCCATACCTGACCTGTACCCGCAAGATAGATAGAGCCGGGAAGTCCCATTAAAAGCCATCCGCTCATATCCGAAGCTTCCGCAGATAAAGCCGCTGTCCAACCGCCAAGGTTACGTCCTCCAAGGAAGTAGTCCTCATTGTTTTTAGTGCTTTTTGAATAATACACGCCTATTAAAATCATAACCACCATATAAAAGGCGAAGGCGCAGAGAATTATAATGTTTGAAGAATTAAGCAACATTCATACCTGTCTCTTATACACATCTGACGCTGCCGACGATACTCCTTGTGT
>CAMFZJ010000163.1 GCA_946004305.1 uncultured Clostridia bacterium
TTCACGCAATACGAGGCGGTACAATAGTAGGTGAGCATGACGTTATTTTTGCCGGTAACGATGAGGTGGTTACAATTTCTCACCAGGCTCAGTCAAAGGCTTTGTTTGCCACAGGCTCTATTAACGCAGCTGTCTATCTGTATAATAAAGCACCGGGTATGTACAATATGAGCGATATGCTCTCAGAAAAGTTTAATTAATAAATATCTAATTTGCAGGTCAGAAAACTGGCATGCTTCTTTATGTAAACTTTTACCCTTAATATCCATATTATTTCACATTATATTTTTTTTGACATAAAATAATAATAAAACAAAAATGAGGTGAAAATATGGATAATTTACTCAGGCTTGCTTCTGTAACAGATGCAATGAAAGCCAGAGAATTACTTGGAAAGCACAGAATCAGAGCTGTAATAAAACGTATTCCTGCCGGTAAAGGTGAATCATCCTGCGGTTATGGAGTTTATATATATGGAAACGTAAACAAAACTATAGAAATATTAGAGAGTAACGGCATATTTTTAGGGGGACTAGCCCCTGATGATAGATTATGATTTATTTTGATAATGGAGCAACTACTTTCCCTAAGCCTGCAAACGTCAATGATGCGGTAAATAGAGCTAATAAACTTTATGGAGCAAACCCCGGAAGGGGAGGTCATAAACTGGCAATTAAAGCCTCAGAAATGGTTTACGATTCAAGAAAAGCAGTAGCTGATTTTTTCGGAGCCTCCGGACCTGAAAAAGTAATTTTCACATTAAACTGCACTTTAGCTCTGAATACTGTTATTAAAGGCCTTCTAAAAGAGGGGGACCACGTAATTATATCTTCTGTTGAACATAACGCTGTTCTAAGACCTATTGAAAAACTTAAATTAAAAGGTATATCTTATTCAGTTGCAGAGGTGTTTGAAGAAGATAATGATAAGACAGTGGATAGCTTCAGAAACGCAATAAACGAAAACACAAGGTTATGTGTTTGCACTTGTGCTTCCAATGTATTTGGAACAAAAATTCCCTTTGAAAGAATATGTGCTTTGTGTCATCAGTATGGAATTTTGTGTTGTGTAGATGCTGCACAGGGTGCAGGAATAATACCAATTGATTTGTCAGATTCTTCAATTGATTATTTATGTATAGCAGGTCACAAAGGGCTTTATGGGCCAATGGGTACAGGAGCAATAATTATAAACTGTGATACTATTCCTGACAGCTTAATTGAAGGGGGAACCGGCAGTAACTCTGCTGATTACAATCAGCCTTTAATTCTCCCGGATAAATTTGAAAGCGGAACAAATAATTTCAGCGGGATTATTGGACTAGGAGAAGGAATAAAATTTGTGAAAAAAAGAGGATCACTAAATATTTACAGACAGGAAACTCAGCTAATGCAGTATTTGTATGATAATTTAAAAAGCAACAAAAATATTATTTTATATACAAATAGACCAAATATGGACTATTATGTGCCTGTCTTATCTTTTAACCATAAAAAACTTGATTGTGAATCTGTTTCTGAAAAATTAAGCAAGCGTTATAATATTGCAACAAGAGCAGGACTCCATTGCGCTCCTCTTGCTCATAAATGGAAGAATACTATTGATACAGGAACTGTAAGGGTAGTACCTTCTGCTTTTTCAACAAGAAACGGCATAAACGCTCTGCTTTCTGCTATATATAATATTAAATAATTCTTGAATATACCTCTTGTTTGTGTTATAATGTTTTTAATGAATTATGACAGGAGGTAAATAATGGGCGCGCTTGTTCAATGGTTCAATGACGTTTTATCTGTATTTAAAACAATACAAATTAAAGATATTATTGATATTATTGCCATTACTTTTATTATTTTCGGCATCTTCAGACTTGTAAGAGAAACCAGAGCTGTGCAGCTTCTTAAAGGTGTAGCAATACTTCTTGTTTTTTATATAACTTCATTAGCTTTTAATTTAACTATGATGACTTCACTTATGAGGTTGTTTTTTGAGTTTTCGGTTATACTGATTGCTGTGGTCTTTCAACCGGAAATCAGAAAAGCTTTGGAAAAGATTGGTCAGAATAATATTAGTAAAAAATATTTGTCCTTTATTTTTAAAAACGGAAAAACAGACGAAGATGTGAAAACTCTTAAAAAAGCAATTATTGATGTTTCTGATGCAGCGACACTTTTTTCATCATCCAAAACCGGCGCATTGGTAGTATTTGAAAGAAATGTAATGCTTTCAGATATTGCGTCAACCGGTACTGTATTAAACAGCCAACCTTCTGTTGCTTTGCTTGGAAATCTCTTCTTTAATAAAGCTCCTCTCCACGATGGAGCCACAATTATCAGAAACGGCCTTGTGTATGCAAGCGGATGTATTCTTCCTCTTACAGAAAACAAGAACATCGATATTAACCTTGGTACAAGACACAGAGCAGCTATTGGAATGAGTGAGATTTCCGATGCGATAGTTGTTGTAGTAAGTGAAGAAACCGGCGTAATTTCAATTGCTTGTAACGGTAAACTCAGAAGAAATTTCAACAGAGAAACTCTTGTTGCAGCCCTTGAAGATTATCTCATTGAAGACACAAAGGTTTATGTAAAGAAATCATCAAAGACTTCTTCAAAGAGAAAGGTGAATGATGATGAAAAATAATTTTAAATCTTTTGTTGGAAATAATAAAGTCTTGATTATAATATCACTTCTTCTTTCAATTATCATTTGGGTAAGTATGAGCCTTGGAAGTGAAAATGAGTCCACAACTATAATATCAAATATTCCTATTCAGATTAATTTGTCAGATAATGCTGTTGATGATGGATTGCAAATTTATTCCGGTAACGACCAAACTGCGTCTGTAACTGTTACAGGAAACAGGGTTTCTATAGGTTCACTTGATAGCTCTGATATAAATGTTTCTGCTCTTACCGCCGGAACAATTACAAGCCCGGGAACCTATCCCTTATCCCTTACAGCACGTAAAACAGATGCAACCGGCAACTTTGAAATTACTTCACCGGTTTCACCTTCTGTAATAACAATATTTGTTGACCGTGCTAAAAAATCCACCTTTGAAATTGATAATCGGATTAAGTACAGCGTAGCTGAGGGTTATCATGGTGAGGTAGCACTATCAGCTGATTCTATAACGATTAAAGGCCCTAATACAGAAGTATCAAAGGTCGCTTCTGTAGCTATTGA
>CAMFZJ010000164.1 GCA_946004305.1 uncultured Clostridia bacterium
CACAGCTGTCATTGTCAACCATATTAAGCAAACCGATAGGCTTGCACTCAACCAACGTCATAGGCTGGATAGTTTCGGAACAAAGCACAAGCACATCGAGAGGGTCTTTATCATCTCCAAAGGTTCTGGGAATAAAGCCGTAGTTTGCAGGGTAGTGAGTTGAAGTAAAAAGAACACGGTCTAGCTTAAGCATACCCGTTTCCTTATCAAGCTCATATTTATTTTTACCGCCCTTTGAAATTTCAATTACTGCGTAAAATTTATCAACAGTTATTCTTTTTGGTGAAATGTCATGCCAAATATTCATAATATCCGCCTTTCCTAAATAACATAAATCAAAATGTTACAAAAACATTTTCAATATTTCTCTTTGATTATAAATAATATGGGATATATTGTCAAATAAAAAAGAAATATTTAACAGCCAAAATCTAATGTTTAATAAAATTTTCCATACAAAATAAATTTTTCTCTCCCAATACTAATGTTATATCGGGAGGTGATTTTATGAATAAATATGGAAAAAATTATGAAAACAAACCATATGATGACAGTGATTTAAACACTATTTCTTCCTTTGACTGCACAGGTCTGATTCCCTCTGCCGTTACGGATTTAGACCAGATTGAAGCATATGAGGATTTATATCCTTATCTTCCCACAGATGAGGAGGTTGGAAATTATTTCGATGATTTTCGTGACAGCCACAACTACTAAACCCCAATTTTATTTATCAGAAAAGCTCTCCAAAACGGAGAGCTTTATCAATATAACAATGAAAATTGCAATTATTTAAAATATTTTACGCCGCTTTCAAACAGAAGCTGATCCTTGTTAAAGGGTACGTTTGCATAAAGGTTTTCGCCCTTACGCTCTGAGTGTCCCATTTTACCCAAAATACGTCCGTCAGGACTTGTGATACCCTCAATAGCACATACAGAGCCGTTAAGGTTGTAGGCAATATCACCGCTTGGTTCACCCTTAAGGTCAACATACTGAGTTGCAACCTGTCCGTTAGCAATAAGCTTTTTAACGGTTTCACTGTCAGCCATAAATCTGCCTTCGCCGTGAGATACGGGAATTGCAAATACATCGCCGGCATTCACCCCTGCAAACCAAGGTGACTTAACAGAAGTAACTCTTGTGTAAGCCATATGAGAAATATGGCGGCCTACTGTGTTAAATGTAAGGGTCGGGTCTGTGTCCTTAATATCTCTGATTTCACCGTAAGGCACAAGTCCAAGCTTAATAAGTGCCTGGAAGCCGTTACAAATACCAAGCATAAGTCCGTCACGGTTTTTCAGCAGATTATTAACAGCCTCGGAAATCTTAGGATTGCGGAAGGTTGTAGCAATAAACTTACCTGAACCGTCAGGCTCGTCACCACCGCTGAAACCTCCGGGGAACATAATCATCTGACTGCGGTTAATAATTTCCTCCATTTTGGAAATTGTATCTTCAATGTCAGATGGCTTAAGATTCTTAACAATAAGAAGCTCAACATTTGCCCCTGCCTTTTCAAAGGCTCTTGCTGTATCAACCTCACAGTTTGTTCCCGGGAATACGGGAATAAATACTGTGGGCTTAGCAACCTTTATTGCAGGTGCTTTTGTGTTTCTTTCTGTATAAAGCTCTGCATTTTGTTCCACTTTCGGACATTCTGCTTGTGTTGGGAATACCTTTTCAAGCGGAGCAGTCCACTTATCAAGGATTTCCCTGATTTCAATTTTTTCACCGTCAATTTCGATTTCTGCATTTTCAGTTACCTGACCTAAAAGATAGCTTGTAATATTGCTGTCAAGCTCTCCGCCCTCTTTCAGCTCTAAAATAAGCGAGCCTGAAAGGGGAGCAAACAGCTCCTGATTTGTAAGTGCTTTTTCAAATTTAAAGCCAAAGTTGTTACCGAAACAAGCCTTGCATACGGAAGCAGCGGCACCGCCCTCTTTTACTACAGAAGCTGAAAGCACCAAACCCTTTTCCATAAGGGCATAAACTCCCTTGTACATATCCTTTAGCTTATCCCACTCAGGCATAAGTGTTTCTTTGTTTTCAGGAACAGGAACGTAGATTACCTTTGAACCTGCCTTTTTAAATTCTGCTGAAATTGTTTTGCTTGCCTTTGTCATAGCAACTGCAAAGGAAACAAGTGTAGGCGGTACGTCAATATCTTCAAATGTACCACTCATTGAGTCCTTACCGCCGATTGACGGAATACCAAGCTTAAGTTGAGCTTCCATTGCACCTAAAAGTGCAGCGGCAGGCTTACCCCAACGCTCAGGCTTGTCCATAAGACGCTCAAAATACTCCTGGAAAGTAAGTCTTGCCTTTAGAGGATAAGCTCCGATTGCAAGAAGCTTTGAAAGGGATTCAACAACTGCATAAGCAGAGCCGTGGAAAGGACTCCAGCGTGAAACTCCGGGGATAAAGCCGTAGCTCATTGCGGTAGCGTCATCTGTTTCACCCTTAAGCAGAGGAATTTTAGCAGCCATAGCTTCCTGTGGTGTAAGCTGAGTTTTACCGCCAAAGGGCATAATAACCGTACCAGCACCGATTGATGCGTCAAATCTTTCTGCAAGACCAATCTGTGAACAAACCTCTAAACGAGCCATATTCTCCTTGATAGCCTCTGCCGTATCCATATCCTTAAGAGCCTGTGGGCAGGAATTTCTGTAGCAGTTTTCAGCCTCAGGAGCAGTAATAAATGCATTGGAAACCTGAGTAACACCGTTTGTGTTAAGAAATTCTCTTGAAAGATTTACAATAGTATCTCCACGCCAGTTCATAGTCAAGCGTGGGTTTTCTGTAACAACTGCAACAGCTGTTGCTTCAAGGTTCTCGGTTTCTGAAAGCTCAATAAACTTAGCAACATCAGCTTTGTCAAGTACAACAGCCATACGCTCCTGTGACTCGGAAATAGCAAGCTCTGTGCCGTCAAGCCCTTCGTACTTTTTAGTAACCTTATCAAGGTCAACTGTCAGACCGTCTGCAAGCTCACCGATAGCAACACATACACCGCCTGCTCCAAAGTCGTTACATCTCTTTATCATTTTAGCAACCTGAGGGTTGCGGAATAATCTCTGAATTTTTCTCTCTGTAGGCGGGTTACCTTTCTGAACCTCAGCACCGCAGGTTTCGATTGAGCTCATTGTGTGAGCCTTTGAGGAGCCTGTTGCACCGCCACAGC
>CAMFZJ010000165.1 GCA_946004305.1 uncultured Clostridia bacterium
CCTTAACAATAGCTTCCATTAAAGCGTCAAGGTTCTGCTGGAGCTTTTCAGCACCAAAGCTTGCTTTACCGATTGGGCAGTGGATAATGTTAGTCTTGTCAAGACGGTACTCAATCTTACCTGCCTTAGCTTCCTTAACTGCACGAGCAATGTCAGGAGTTACAGTACCTGCCTTTGGGTTAGGCATAAGACCGCGAGGACCGAGGATTTTACCAAGACGACCAACAAGTCCCATACAATCAGGTGTTGTAATAAGAACATCAAAGTCCATCCAGTTTTCCTGCTGAATCTTCTGAGTCATATCCTCAGCACCAACGAAATCAGCGCCTGCCTCTTTTGCCAAATCTTCATTGGCACCTTTACAGATGGCAAGTACCTTTACGTTCTTACCGGTACCGTTAGGAAGTACTAAAGCACCTCTAACCTGCTGGTCAGCGTGACGTCCGTCAACACCCAGTCTTACATGAAGCTCGATTGTTTCGTCAAACTTAGCCTTAGCAGTTTTAACTACTGTATCAAGTGCTTCATCAGTATCATATAATTTAGTTCTGTCAACAAGCTTTGCGCTGTCAACATATTTCTTACCGTGTTTCATCAGTTTTCCTCCATAATTAGGTGGTCAAGCAGAATATTCCTCCCACCCGGATTTTAAAAATTAGTCAACCACTTCAATACCCATACTTCTTGCTGTACCAGCAATCATGCTCATAGCAGTTTCTAAGCTGCCGGCATTAAGATCAGGCATCTTTGTTTCAGCAATTTTCTGAACCTGTTCACGGGTGATTTTTGCAACTTTCTGTTTGTTAGGAACGCCGGAACCGCTTTCAATTCCGCATGCCTTTTTAATGAGTACAGCTGCAGGTGGTGTCTTTGTGATAAATGTGAAAGAACGGTCTGCATATACTGTGATAACTACAGGAATAAGAAGTCCTGCGTCATTTTTTGTGCGCTCGTTAAAATCCTTTGTGAACGCAGCAATGTTTACACCGTGCTGACCAAGAGCTGGACCAACCGGTGGTGCCGGAGTAGCTTTTCCGGCAGGAATCTGTAGCTTAATTAAGCCTACAACCTTTTGAGCCATTGTGTTTGCACCTCCAAAATTCGTGGTAAATTGCGGGACAATTTGTGGGTCCCTCCCACAGGGAACAACAAAGTTCCCAAATAAAAAGCAAAATGCTTAATATTCTTAATCATCAACCGGTTCAGCCTGACCCAGTTCAAGCTCTACCGGAGTTTCACGTCCGAACATTGATACAATAACACGGACGTAGTTTTTATCAGCGTCAAGCTCCTCAACGATACCCACAAAGTCCTCAAGAGGACCGTCAATAATGCGTACTGAGTCGCCAACCTGGTAGTTTACCTCTACTACTCTTGTTTCAACACCAAGTCTGTAAACCTCTGCGTCTGTCAAAGGAACAGGCTTTGATGATGGGCCTACAAAACCTGTACATCCACGGATATTGCGGACAATATACCAGGTTTCATCTGTGTAAATCATCTTAATGAAAACATAACCGGGGAAAATCTTATGCTCGACTTCTTTTACTTTGTCGTCAGTTTTCTCTGTTACGATTTCAGTAGGAACCTTTACCTCCAGAATCATATCCTGAAGATTTCTGTTTTCAACAGTCGTCATCAGATCGTTTGCTACCTTATTCTCGTAGCCTGAATAAGTATGAACTACATACCATTTTGCTGTTCCGTCTGCCATTTACTTTCTTCCTTTCATAGATAAAGTATGAAAAACGGATTAACCACCGGTGGTAGTCATAACAAGGTCGAGTAGGAAATAAAGAAGTCTGTCAAGACCATAAATGAACAAACCTGCAACAATAATTACTACAAGTACTACCAAGAAGTTCTTTGTAGCAGTTTTAGGATTAGTCCAAGTTATTTTCTTAATTTCGCCCCAACAAGCACGAAGGTAGTTAAAAAGTCTAACGAAGACATTAGCCTTCTTAGATTTCTTTGCTGCTTTATTATCAGCCATTGCTCTACCTCCTATTACTTTGTTTCCTTGTGAACTGTGTGTTTTTTACAGAATCTGCAGTACTTGTTCATTTCAAGTCTGTCAGGACTGTTTTTCTTGTTCTTCATTGTGTTGTAATTACGTTGTTTACATTCTGTACAAGCCAAAGTGATTTTAACTCTCATATTCGGCACCTCCCGTTATTTTTCGGAAAAAATCTAGCCTCCCTCAAAAGGGCACAAAAAAATAGACCCCTTTTATGAGGTAAAGACATTTTATCACATATTTTTTGTTTAGTCAAGTGTTTTTTCAGGAAATATTCAATAATGTTACAAAAATATTACACTAAAATATTACACAGAGGGGATTCCCCTCCGTATAATACTTTTCTGTAATAAAATAAGTTTATTGCTGTTGAGCCTGAAGTCTGTCAACCATAGACTTTTTCTTTTTCTTTGGCTTTTCAGGTCTAACCTTTTTGCCCTTGAATTTCAAAGCGGCTTTCCAAGCCTTCTGTAAATCTTCTGAAAGCTCAGCCTTGACAGTATCCTGCTTGTCCTCGGGAACACTGTTTAGGATTACTATTGTAATTATTGAACGTGTATCAGCGTCACCGTTTGAATACTGGGTGCTTAAAAGTCCGCAGAGTTTAGTAATCTGCTGTTTGTTGCCGGACTGAAGAAGCTGCTGAACCTTCGGCACGATTGAGGCTCTTGTAAAAGTTACGCCTCTGAAAGGGAAGTAACTATCTTCCTCATACTTAATCTCGCTCTTTAATTCCGGAAATAATGTTACAAATCTTTTTGCAAGGAATAATGGATCGGCATTGCCTTCGTCCTCGCCTTTTTTCTTTTTCTTCTTTGCATTTTTTGCACGCTTGATAGCGGCAGTATTAGTACAGTTATCTACAAAATCATTAGCAATTGAGTTTGCTTCCTTTTGCGTATCTGTTTCAGGGTCAAACATCCAAGTAGCCAATGTTTTCCACTCATTGTCAGGACCTTCTTCTGTCATAGCGCAGGAGCGCATAACCATATGCTTTTTCTCAACAAAATATACAACTGAATATGCAGTAGTATCAGAAGTAAAGAGGGATACCATTTCCCCATCATTGCCCTTTACCTTTTCTTTGGTAAAATTCTGCGGT
>CAMFZJ010000166.1 GCA_946004305.1 uncultured Clostridia bacterium
TCCAAACCTTTTTTGCCCCACCGTTTTCTAGGAATTTCCTATAAAGTAAAAAAAACACCCCCTATGGTAGTTTTACCTACCACAGAAGGTGCTTAATTTTGGCAACTTTTCATATAGCTTACTAAAGGGCTGTTTTAGTTTATTAAGCCCAAGGCTAATCAGGATTGGTATAAATATTCCCCATACTAAATATACAAATGCCCATTGTTTTAAACCATTGGGTAAATAATAATACCAAACGGTTGACTTAAATTGTACTGCATTAAAGTCGCTGAATAATGTATTTTGGGACAATTGTTGTATAGCAAAGAATACAAATTTCAAGCTCATAAATCCTGCTAAATGATTTATCATTATGCTGTATGTATTATCGGCAATCAAATATAAAATCTTGCTGTCCTTTAATATTGGCACTAAAAGTTTGGATACTCTCAACCAAAAGGCTATAGCTGTAATTGCTGATATATAGGGCACCACAACTCCGTTTTCAAAGCCTGAGCAGGAAGAAGGTGTATATTCCGGTTTTTTATATAAATTCAGCAAAACAAGTTGAATTGCAAATATTATTGCGAAGTAGGGTACATTTCCTAAGGTATCGTGCTTTTCCAAAACTCCTCTGTAAAACTGACCAAACCCATAACAAGGCAGAAAAAACATCACCCTAACTGCTAACCTTAATAAACCTGTTATACCTGTTGAATTTGTTATGGCTATATTTATTCCGAACATTCCTACTGCCAAATAAACAGCTAAGACGAAAAACTCATTGTCACACCTTATTAGTTTTAATAATCTTCTGAACAGTACATTTACCACACAGACAACAAACAGCGGATATACAAACCATGAACCTAAATTATATTGAAAAGCCTCTCCGTCAACAAAGGGCATAATAAACATATTATACCAAGATACTTTTTGTCCGATAGTAAATCCAAATAAGCCCAGAAAAAGAATTAACAAGCCGTAAAATATATTCCACAGATAGGCAGGAATTAACAGGCGTTTTGTTCTTTTCCATATATATGCGCAAATATTTTCTTGGTGTTTTTTATTATAAAAATATCCTGATATAAAAACAGGAAGAGCAATATTAAATGAATAAGGGGGGAACCAATTGTAGCATAACTCTATACCGCCGTGATAACAATGGCCTGATACAATAATTATAATGCTGATAGCAGACAAAATTTTAAATCTTACATTTATTGTATCCTTATCTTTTCTCTTAATCTTATGACTCATTGATTTATCCCCTGTTTCAACCTACAATAAAAGTGCAGTAATTCTGCTAAATGTTTACATCTTCAGCTACAGAATATACTGCACTCGATTTATAAATATTCTATTATAGAATTATCTTCCCAAGCGGCAGATTTCATTCCTGAATGGTTATCTAACATTAAGTATAATTTTAAGTTGTGTAAATGTCATGTGAAAATGACTAAATGAGTTGGCGATTTTGTGCATTTTCAGTTTAGCATTTATAGTTGATGGAAAAAATAATTTTTCTTTATCATTTTCAATAAAAACATTTACGATATTTCATCATATTGACGAAATCTATAGTAATAGTGACGAATTAAGCTCTAACCTATTGTTTTAAGCTTTGATTTAGTATAAAATTATAGTGATTAGGAGGTCATATTTTATGAAAATTTTAAAAAAATCACTAAGCATAATTCTTACAATGCTGTTGATAATGTCAACAGTAATGTGCTTAGCAGTATCAGCTGACGCAGCGTCAGGTGATATCATCTATTTTGAGAAGCCCTCAGATTGGGGCGACTCCATTTCCATTCACTATTGGGACGCCGGAAGCAACAACACAACTTGGCCGGGTGTTGCTATGACTAAGGTCAGCGACAACATCTACAGCTATACCTGTCCTGTAAGCTTTTCAACCTTTGTAATTAATGATACAGAGGGTTTCCAAACAGGAGATCTGAAACATGCAGGCGACGGGTATATTTGGAAAGTAGGTACTACCTACACAACAAATGATTTCGGCAACAAATGTTGGGACGCAACTGCAAGCCCATACGTTCAGGGACTTTCCGTTTCAGCTTCACAGCCAAGCGGTGACTTTATGAACAGCATTTCCGTAAAGCTTAGTGTATCAAGCGCAACAGAGGCTTACTACACAATCAACGGCGGTGCAAAAACATCATTTGAAAACGGTGACATTATTACGCTGGGTGAGGATGCAGAAATCGGCGACACTATCACTTTGGTTTTAACTGCTACAGACGGCAGTGACACAAAGACCGAAACCTACATCTACAAAAAATCCTCTTCACCGGTAGCAGCGTCAGTTGTTTACTTTGATAACTCAGGCTTCAACTGGGATGAAGTGTATATCTATGCATACGGCACTAAGGAAAATGCTGAATGGCCCGGCGAGCTTATGCAAAAGGATAGTGACGGCAAGTACTACTACACTTTAGGTGCTGGATTTGTCAGCGAAAACATTATTTTCAACAATGGTAAGGAAAAGCCTGACAAAGAACAGTATCCTGAAAACAGCGGACTTCCCTTAAAGAAAGGTCAATGTAAGCTTTTAACTGCTGATAATAAGTGGGTAGATTACGGCACACCTGACGGTCAGCCGGCAGGCTTTGCTTATGTTCCAAGCGGTACTACCTTTAAAACAGAAGCTATTAATGTAAAAATAGGTCTTAAAAACGCTGTAAAGGGTACATATCAGATTGACGGCGGTACTGTTTATGAATACACAGAGGACACTACAGTAACAGTAGGTCAGGGTAAAATCAGCAATAAGGATATTACTCTCACTCTCACAGCAACTAACGAAGACAATATTACAACATCAACTGATTATACATACAAAAGAGTTTTCACAAAAACAGATACAACATTCTCCGCTGAGTCAGACGGACACACAAGTCCTGCAGTAAGCGGTAAATACAGCACTAACCCAAATATGCAGTTAGGCAAAAATAAAACTATTACTGTTGACGGCGACCCGTCAGAATGGGACAGCTCTATGATTATTGCACAGGGCGTTGCAAATGACGACCCTCGTGTATATATGCCATCCTCAATGCACGAACAGCCTTGGGACGATTACGCTCTCTATGC
>CAMFZJ010000167.1 GCA_946004305.1 uncultured Clostridia bacterium
CAACAATCTCTGTTATAATTATTACATCTTTGTTACAAATATTTCAAATTATGTAATTTTTATATTATCTTACTTGTTTTGGGAGGAAAAGCAAAATGAAATATGCTAAGAGAATTGCAGTAATCGGACTTTCATTGATGCTGATTGTGGCTGTATGTATAGTGGGTATTCCCTCAGCAAATGCCAGCGGTACAGGTGCCGGTCTTGCAGAGTGGGCAATGAACGCTTATAACAGCCATTGGAAATATGTTTACGGCGGTGCAAGTGCAGGTGCAGTTGACTGCTCAGGTCTTATCTATTCCTATTGCGGCGGTGCAAGAGTAGGCTCTGCACAGCTTAATACTGCAACAGAAAGTGGCAGCGTAAGCTCCGGTATTCCGCGAGTACACGGCTTAGGACTTTATCAGCCCGGCCATGTAGGCGTATATGTAGGCAACGGTATGGCTGTAGACGCAAGAAATGAATACTACGGAGTATGTTATCAGTCAACAGCAACTAAATCATGGACAACCTGGTTTAAGCTTGCGGCAGTATCCTATCCCACAAACGGTTGGGTAAAATATTACGGCAACTATTATTATTACGAAAACGGCCAGTATGTTGTAAGCTGTACAAAAACTATCGGTGGCGAAAGCTACACATTCGCATCCAGCGGTATTTCAGATAAAACACCAAGCGATATGAGTGCAGTTGCAAATAGCAGCAGTAACAGCGGAGAAACTAAAAAGACTTCAACAAATAAGAAAAAGACTACTGCAAAAACCACTACGAAAAGCTCAGACACTGTAAATTCATCACAGGTACTCAAGCTAGGCTCCAGCGGTGAAAATGTAACTAAGCTTCAGAATCGTCTTACAGAGCTTGGCTTCTATACAGGTTCTGTAACAGGATATTTCGGCGAGTTGACAGAAAAAGCTTACAAAGCCTTCCAAAAAGCAGCAGGAGTTACTGTTGACGGAATTTGCGGAAACAGCGACAGAGAGATTCTCTATTCAACCTCAGCTCCAAAGGCAACTGAGCAAACTGATACAGAGGATACTCAGGATACAGAAAATACAAATCAAGAAAAGACAAGCTATCAGCTTGGTGACAGCGGTGATGATGTAGTAACAATTCAACAGCGTTTAACAGAGCTTAATTACTACAACGGCGAGCTGTCAGGATATTATGGTGATGTAACATCTGCGGCGGTAATGTCTTTCCAAAGTGATAATAACCTTGAAGCAACAGGTATTTGTGACGAGGAAACATTCAAAGCCTTAACAGCAGAGGACGCAGCAGAAAACCCAATATTCACAACTCCAACAGAGGCAGAAACCCAGCCACAGACTGAGGCTGCAACAGAAGCTGAAACAGAAGTTGAAACATCAACCGAGCCTGTAGCAGAAGCTCCGAAAACAGAGTTAAATGAATCCCAGGAAATTGCACAGGAGAATGTTGAAGCTGTGCAGAAGGTTGTTATTAAAACAAATAAAACAAGTCAAAAAGCTCTTGCAAAAGTAAGTGAAAAAGCAAGCGTTAAAACATTGTCAATTACCGAAAAGAACACAAACTTTGTTATGTGGATGTTAATTGTTGCAGGTATTGCAATTGTAGTGGGAAGTATTACTTTCACAGTAAACAGACGCAGAAATAAATTTGCCGGTGCACACGCAAGAGTAAAATCCAAGAAAGATAATATAACAGTTAGATATTGGTAATAATAAAACCGAACACCCTGCTGAAAATCAGCAGGGTGTTTTTTCTGATAATTTATTTATTCAAGTAGGGGACTGACTCTTTCAGATAACTAAAAGTCAGCGGTTAAAGGGCTTGTTAAAGGAACCTATTTCAATTAGGTTTCCTTCCGGGTCAGCAATATAGCAGGTTCTCTGTCCCCAAGGTTCATCTGTAGGTTCTAATACAGATGTAGCTCCTTTTGAAATGGCTTTTTCGTATTCTATATCAACTTCTTCAAATGTATCCACATACAAGGCAATTTCAAAATGACCGTTAAAACCCTTAATGTACTCATATTTTCTGCTTGTCATTTTTTCAAAATTTTTTCTTTCATAGAGCATAAATAGAGTACCGTCTTTTATCAGATAAACATTAAGGGTGTTTTCATCCTCTTTAATCTCAAAACCAAGCACATCACGATAGAATCTAATCATCTTACCCATATCATTGACAAACAATCCGAATCCGTCTAATTTCATGACAATTCCTCCTGATAACTTCAAATTTACTTACCTTAATTTATTTAAAAACCGGAATTTTTCATCGAAATAAAAGTGCAATTTTCTTTCCGCATAATACACCGGCTAAACACAGACCTATGCTGAGTATTACATACAATCCCCCAAAGAAAAACATTTTCTTTTCAAATAAAGTAATGGCTTCAAGGGAAAAAGTTGAAAAAGTTGTGAATCCTCCGCATACTCCGGTTTTCCAGAATAAAAGTGTATTCGGCGATTTCTCACTTACTACTCCCATAACAAAGCCTATGGCTAATGCACCCAAAAAGTTAATTAGCAGGGTAATTAATGGAAAATCTGTTTTAAAAGGTATTAAGCTGATTGCATATCTCAATACAGATCCCAAAGCACCGCCCAGCGCTACAAATATGATGCCCATATTATCCTCCCCAAATAGCCGAAATAAGTGGCTATATAAAGTTATTTATGTTAATCTCTCTGTCTAATCCTATATGTAGATAGGAAAACTGTCTGTTTCTAAATATCAAAATTTATAGCTTTTTAGTTCAGCTATGGCACAATAATGTAAAACATCAAATTTTTCAGGAGCAATCTGCTCCGGAAGCTTTATGTGCTCCTGTTCCCACAATGCAACTTCTTTTTCGCTAAGCGAAGCCCCCACCCCACGGCAAGCCTTCATTCTTCCGTTCCAACTTTCACGGGTAAAAGGTATTTACTAAATTGACAAATTCACATTTATCCGACTAATATTTGAATGACTTTTTCCTATTTACCAATAGTATAAGACATAAATATAATTTTTTCAACATATCTAAATTTAACCCTCTGTAATTATTGTATTATTTTTTCCTGTTGTTATGGCTTTGCTAAGAGGTTTTAG
>CAMFZJ010000168.1 GCA_946004305.1 uncultured Clostridia bacterium
ATGCTCTGCTTCTTCGTAAGCTGCTTTTTCCCAATAAAGACCAACCTCAGGATAGCCTTCACGATGAGCAACTCTAGCCATACAAAGATACATACCTACTTCTGAACACTCGCCGTCAAAGTTAGCTTTAAGCTGTTCGTAGATGTACTTCTTGTCTTCCTCGCTGATGTCAGGATTGTTCTTTACTGTTTTAGCATAAACACCAAACTCGTGCTCTGCTGCAAGAACAAGCTCTCCTTCAACCTTAGTAAATTTTTCGCCGCTTACGTGACATACAGGACACTCAGCAGGTGCTGTATCTCCTTCATGCACATAGCCACATACAGGACAAACCCATTTTGCCATTTATTATTCCTCCTAAGAATTATTTTAATTATGTAATTTGCAGCCTATAAACGCTACATATAATTAACTGTTATTTAAAATTTATTAATTAACAATAACGCCTTGGATGTTATTATTAATAATTTTCTGCGTGAATTTCAAAGAAAGACTGAGGATGATTACATACAGGGCATACCTCAGGAGCCTTTGTACCAACTACAATGTGTCCGCAGTTTCTGCACTCCCAAACCTTAACCTCAGACTTTTCAAATACCTGAGCAGTTTCAATATTCTTAAGAAGAGCACGGTATCTCTCTTCGTGGTGCTTTTCGATTTCACCTACAGCTCTGAACTTTGCAGCTAATTCAGGGAAGCCCTCTTCCTCAGCTGTCTTTGCAAAGCCGTCATACATATCGGTCCACTCGTAGTTTTCGCCCTCAGCAGCAGCAAGAAGATTTGCCTTGGTATCTCCCAAACCTGCAAGCTCTTTAAACCACAGCTTTGCATGCTCTTTCTCATTATCTGCTGTCTTAAGGAATAGTGCAGCCATCTGCTCATATCCCTCTTTCTTTGCTACAGAAGCAAAATAAGTATACTTATTTCTTGCCTGTGATTCACCTGCAAATGCTTCCTGTAAATTCTTTTCTGTTTGTGTTCCGGCATATTTATTTGTTGCCATTTTTGTTTCCTCCATTTCAATAGTTATTTTTTCAAAATCAGAGGCAGGATGCTTACATAGAGGGCAAATATAATCCTCGGGCAGTTCCTCCCCTACATATTCATATCCACATATTGTACAGCGCCATACTGTCTGACCGTCAGCTGTTTTTCTTACAGGCTGAGGCTTAGGCTTTATATTATTGTGGTAATACTCATATGTTGCAGAAGGATTATCACTTAATACTGCCATATCGGTTATCTCTCCCACAAACATTGTATGAGAGCCTAAATCTACTGTTTTATCTACCTTAACAGAAAAATATGCGTTAGTATCTTCTGTAATATAGACAATTCCGTTAGCTGAGCGATTGTATTTCTCAAAAGTTTCAAACTTATTTACATCTTTTCCCGATTGAAAACCAAAATGCTTAAACAAGTCAAAACCAGCCCTTTGACTTATAACAGATACATTAAACTCGCCGGTATTAATAATCATATCGTGAGTGAAATTTGACTTGCTAACACATACGCTCAATTGGTTTGGCGCAGAAGCAGCCTGAATAGCAGTATTGATTATACAACCATTGTCTTTCCCGCCTTCTTTCGCAGTCAAAACGAATAGACCGTAGCTTAGTTTGTACATTGCCTTATTATCCACAGTTAATCCTCCTTTACTTCTTATACAAGCAGATCCACTATCCAAAACAAACGCTATAATAAAAAGCTGTGCAAAATATTTCCATAAAATCTAATAAAATTAAGGACATAATATGACAATACTTTCTAAATATTAAGGCAATTTGTAAGGCATATTATCTACTTATCAGGAATGTTTCCTTGTTTGTATTATATATTATTCTCATTAAAAATGCAATAGAAATCAATCAGATTTAAGCTGAAAATTTTAGTAAAAGTCATTGCATAAAAGCTGTGTATTGATATGCTCGCAAATCATTTTGTCGAAATAAATAACCTCTGCTTTTTAAATTAGTATCCCATTCGCAATTACAAAAACTTGCATTGCATAACAGAATAAAATGCATATAATTTGATGATATAAATTATTGCAGGGCTTACAGATATGATTGACGGTACGGTAGCAAGAAAGACAAATACCTTCAGTGAGTTTGGTTCTAAGCTAGATACTTTTGCAGATTTTGTCTTTGTTGCAGTATGCTTTATAAGGCTTATTCCAATATTGGATATTCCTGTATGGCTTTGGGTATGGATAGGTATAATTGCAGTCATTAAGATTATCAATGTGGTTTTTGGATTTGTTATACATAAGAAATTAGTGGCGGAGCATACGGTTATGAATAAGGTTACCGGATTACTGCTTTTTATCTTTCCGTTAACATTGGCATATTTTGATTTGAAATATAGCGGTACGGTGATTTGTGCTGTGGCAACATTTTCTGCAATTCAGGAAGGACATTTTATAAGAACAGGAAGAAATAAATAAATATTTAATAAGAAGGCTTATTCATTTTTGTTGCAATTATCATAATGGCTTGATATAATATGTGTAATAGAAACGGAATGAGGTTGTTACCGTGAAAAAAATAGTAACTTTTCTATTATCAGCTATAATAATTTGCTGTTCATTTAGCACAGCCTTTGCAAAAACCGACTCTGCTGTTACTTCCGGAAAAACCGGAGGTGTAATTCTTCAGCAAGGAGCACCTTTACAGAGCGGTTTACCGGACACTACAGAAAAATCCTCCTCCCTACCCCAATACTACAGCAGTGTTGATGCGGGTAACGTAACGTCTGTAAAGGACCAAGCAACACAAAATACATGTGTTTTTTTCTCAGCTACAGCGGCTATGGAATCTGCTTTGATTATAAATGGTTACGGCGAGTACGATTTATCTGAGGAATACGGCAACTACTGGGCGTCTACCAGAAAAGACAACACAGGATGGCTTAGGGACCGTATTGATACAGGAGCTTACCCTAATACAGGCTACGGATACCTTACTTCAGGGGGAGTTATTACCGAAGAACAGCTCCCATATATGAGTTCTACTGAGGAATTTTTTGAAGATTTAGGAAACATTGAGCCTCTTTACTATGCAGA
>CAMFZJ010000169.1 GCA_946004305.1 uncultured Clostridia bacterium
TTCCTCTACGTCTCGTGGGCTCGGAGATGTGTATAAGAGACAGGCCTTCAAGAATATTATCCTTAGGTATATGCATATCAACGCACACGCCGATAGCAGACAACGCATTGTACACGCTGAAATGTCCGGGGATTGCTACGTCAACAGGAGTATTAATTTTACCGTTCAAATCAAAATGCACACCTAAGAATCCCGGATTTGAAAGAAGTTTATCATTGGATGCCACCAAATCAGCTTTTTTATCAAAACCAAAGGTTTCAATTTTACAGGTTGCATCCTTAACTATTTCTTCCCACTTTTCGTCATCTCGGTTAATAATTCCCACTCTGCATTTGTTGAAAAGCATAGCTTTGCATTGTAGATATTCTTCCATATCCTTATGCTCGGCACCGCCGATATGATCGTGAGAAAAGTTTGTAAAAACTCCATAGTCAAAATCTATAGCGTCAACCCTATGCCATTTTAAGCCGATTGATGACGCTTCAATAATCATAGCTTTACAGCCATCGTTTACCATTTCTCTCATAGCCTTTTGAATTTCGTAGCTTTCAGGAGTAGTATTATTTGTTTTAATAAGTCTGTTGCCTATAATGATTCCCAAAGTGCCGATTGTGCCTGATTTAATTCCTGCACATTCCAAAATTGATTTAATCATTGCAACCGTTGTGGTTTTACCTTTTGTACCGGTAATGGCGATTGTGGTAAGCTCTTTTGCAGGATTTAAGAAAAACTCAGCACTTACAAAGGCAAGGGCTTCTCTGGTATTTTTTACCTTTATAATGGTAACATTCTTATTGTCTATATCCACATCATCGCTTACGAGAAGTGCAGCAGCCCCTTTTGAAGCGGCTTCAGGAGCGTATTTGTGACCGTCAGCGTTGTAGCCTTTAAGACAAACAAACAGAGATCCTTCTTCGACCTTTCTGGAGTCATAAATAATGTCGGAAATTTCTACATCAAAATCACCCTGAATTATGGTATAATCAATAGCACACAATAATTTTTTTAAATTCATAAAACCGCCCCCGCTGTTAAGGTAATATATAATATGTTTTTATTATATCAACATAACACAAAAAACACAACAGCAAAGAAAAATAATATTTTTTCGTCAATTTACATAAAATTTTAAGTACAAGCTTACCTAAATATCTTTGAAAATAGAGTTTGGAAAACAGCAAATTGGTGAAAAAGTCTATAAACCAAAATTTACTATATGCATAATGCACAAAGACACTTTGTGCGAGTTGTATAATTACTAAACTGAGAATTTGTGCAATATGATAAAACGGTCATAATTTTAAGTAATATTAACTAAAAATGGAACTTGAGTTTTGACGTTTTAGACGAAAAGTACAAAGGGAGTTGTATTTTCAGGTGGTTTTGTGGTATTATTTATATAGTGTAAAGGATATGGAAGTAACGCATTTTTCCAAATCCACACTCCGGACACAGGGTGTGTCAAAAAAATTTATTTAGAGGAGATTTTCAGACATGAAAAGAATTCTTGCTTTGCTTTTAGTAGCAATGATGATGGTTGCAGTGTTTGCCGGTTGTGGCGAAACTCCTGCAAACAACGAGTCTAACGGCTCAGGTGCTGAGGGTGGAAACTCCAGCGCAGCTGAAGTAACATCAACAAATTTTGATGATGTTGTAACTGCCGACCAGTTCGGCGATGAAAAAGGCGCTAAACTTAAAGTTTGGGGTCCTGATGCTTACGCTAAGCTTTTAAAAGATCAGTGTAAGGCTTTCACAGACAAGTTCAAGGATCAGAACATTTCAATCACAGTTGTAGCTCAGGGTGAAGACACTGCCGCTACACAGATGAAACAGGATCCTGACGCAGGTGCAGACGTATTCGGTTTTGCTTCTGACCAGCTTAACTCTCTCTATGATTCAGGCGTTATCGCTCCTGTAGCAAAGGCTTATGCAAACGTAATTGCTCAAACAGATTTTGAAAATGCTGTTGAAGTAAGCACACTTGACAACACACTTTACGCTTTCCCTGAAACAGGTAATGGTTATTACTTAGTTTATGACAAGTCTGTAGTTTCTGACAAGCAGGCTAAGAGTCTTGAGGATATCCTCGAGGCATGTAAGAAGGCCGGCAAGAAGTTCATTATGGACGCAGGTACAGGTTACTACGCTTGCCTATTCGCTTTCACAGGCGGTCTTAAGATTGACGGCTATGAAGAAGATGGCAAAACTCAGAAGTTCAACGACTATGACGAGAAGCAGGTTGTTGACACATTAAAGGCATTCTCAACTATTATGCATAAATATGCAGGCACATTCCAGAGCCTTGACCCTGCTAAGATTGCTTCAGGCTTCGTTTCAAACGGCAAGCTTAAGTCAACAGTTGGCGCAGGTATTGACGGTAGCTGGAACTCAGAGCCGGACGCAAAGGCTCTCGGCGAGAACTTTGGTGCTACAAAGCTTCCTACAATCAAAGTAAACGGCAAAGATACACAGATGATCTCAATGTATGGTTACAAGATGATCGGTGTAAACGCTAACACTAAGTATCCACGTACAGCTCAGATCCTTGCTTACTACCTCTCAAGCGAAGAGTGTCAGCAGCAGAGATGTAAAGAGTTAGGCTGGAGCCCAACAAACAAAGTTGTTGCTGAGTCTAAGGATGCAACAGGCAATGTTTCAATCCAGGCTTTACTTGCACAGAGTGAACACGCTGTTCCACAGCTTAATGTATCAACAACATTCTGGGATCCAATGGCTAACCTTGGTAACAAGCTTGTAGCTGAAGAAACAAATCCTGAGAAATTTGACTTTAAGGCACTTCTTAAGAACACAATCTCTAACATTAGAGATGAATAATTTGGGAAACCGAGTAATTTAGATTTTAGTTAAATGAATGATGGTTCTGCAAGCAACCCTTTTGGGTTGCTTGCAGGTGTCGTTGAATAATTGAGCGTTATCAGATTGTTTTGAAAATTATTTATCTAAAATAATAGTTTTTAAAATAAGGGGAACAGGATAACGGCGCAACAAAATAAAAATTATTATTTTAGATAAAAAAGAAGGAGAGTGATTTGATGAGGTATA
>CAMFZJ010000170.1 GCA_946004305.1 uncultured Clostridia bacterium
ATGAACCTTGGATGCGGTACAACCGTTGAAAGGTTTACTGAAAGCTCCTCCAATCAGCAGGAAGTATTGACTATCTGCGGAATTATGGCTGCTGTTTCAGGTGGATACGAAAGTGACGCTGTAACATTTTTTGACAACCTTTTTGTAGATACTATCAACAGTGAGGGTAATTGCTTTTGGTATAATAACAGCATTTATCTTTTAAGTACAGAAAAGGGTAAGGATAACAAGGAAAGCACTATGCTTTTCCGTACAATGCCTGCATCTGAAGAAATCCGTAATAAGTGGAATATACAGGATTATGTAAGCTATTGGCACGGATAAAAGGGAATGATAGGGGGATATTTCCCCCTATAGCTATATAACCAAGTCGCAAATGCTCCTTGCGACTATTTAGAAGTCACAAATAAGGAAGGTTATGAGGGTAAATTATGAATAAACATACTGTTTTTGTTGCAGGAAAAAGATTTGTACTATTAAGCGAGGACAACACAGAATATGTTGCTCAGCTTGCAAAGGAAGTAAACGGAGATATAAAGAGAATTTCCGATGAAAACCCAACTATGGAAAGCCGCAGCTGTGCAATATTGTGCGCTCTTGATTATGCTGACGATAAGAAAAAGGAAATAGAGAGAAGTAAAAGTCTGTCAGAAAATGCAAAAACCGTAATGATACAGGCAGACAAACACGCAAAGCAGATTAAGGAATTAAAGGAAAAGCTTGCAAAAAAGGAAAAGGAAGCTGAAAAGCTCACAGCAGAAAACACAGAACAAAAAGCAAAAATTGAGAAGCTGTTAAAGGATAATAAAAAGTTTGAGGAAGCAAACATTAAGCTTGCAGAGGAAAACGGCAAGCTCGTAGCTGAAAACAAAAAGCTTGCAAAAGAAGCAGAAAAAGATGAAAAATCATCTGAAAATAATAACAAAGAAAAAACAGAAAAGCCTCAGAAAAATCCCCCTGTAAAAAAGGAAAAACGCCACAACCACCCACACATAAATCCTTACAAAAAGCAGGCTTTGGAAAATTCTGAAAAACAGCAGGAAGTACCGGCAGAAACAAAGCCGGAAAATCCGACAGATACTCAGCCAAAATCAGATAATACAGAAGAAACACAGAACATACAGGAACCACAGGAAAGTCTTAACAAAGGCTATAAGCCAATTAGACAAATTTCACTTTTTGATAATGAGTAAAATAGAAATATTAGCACCTTGTGGTGGAATGGACTCAGTTGTTGCAGCAGTAGCAAGCGGTGCAGACGCAGTATATATTGGGGGAAAGGAATTTTCCGCAAGAGCAAGTGCAGAAAATTTTGACTGTAATCAGCTTGCGGAAGCTGTTGAGTATTGCCACATACGGGGAGTGCTTGTGTACCTTACCTTGAATACTGTGGTTTTTGATGATGAGCTTGAAAAGGTTGCAGAAATAATCTCCAATTCAGCTAAAGCAGGCATAGACGCTCTGATTGTTCAAAATATAGGAGTGGCAACCTTAGCTAAGAAACTGGTGCCGCAGCTACCTCTCCACGGCTCAACACAAATGAGCGTTCACTCTTTAAGCGGGGCAAAGCTCCTTTACGAAATGGGCTTTAAAAGGGTTGTGCTGTCACGAGAGCTAAGCCGTAATGAAATAAAAGAAATTGCAGATAATTGCCCTATAGAGCTTGAGGTTTTTGTTCACGGAGCTTTGTGTATGAGTGTGTCGGGACAATGCTATTTCAGCGCAGTTTTAGGTTCACGAAGCGGAAACAGAGGACGTTGCGCTCAGCCTTGCAGACTGCCCTTTTCTGTGGATAACAAAGAGGGATACGGATTAAGTCTGAAGGATAACAGCCTTATAGATTACATTCAGGACCTTGAAAGCATAGGGGTAACCTCAGCAAAAATTGAGGGCAGAATGAAACGTCCCGAATATGTAGCAGCTGCAACACAGGCCTGTGTAGAGCAAAGGGATAATGATTTTGTAAGTGAAGAAACCAGAGAAAGACTTGAAAAGGTGTTCTCACGAACAGGCTTTACCTCAGGTTATTATATGTCAAAGCGTGGCTATGAAATGTTTGGATACCGCAGAAAAAGTGACGTTGTATCCGCTACAGAAAGCCTGCTTTCAGCTATTCGCACTACCTATAAGGACGAAAGAAAAAGGGTTGAAATAAAGGGAGAGTTTATTGGAAAGATAGGGGAAAACCCTGTTTTAAAAATTACTGACGGAATAAATTTTGCAGAGGTAAAAAGCAGTATTATTTGCGAAAAAGCATTGAAAAAACCCCTTGAAATCAGCCGTTGCAAAGAACAGCTTATGAAAACAGGAGGAACACCCTACTTCTTTTCAAGCCTTGAAATAAAGCTGGAAAACGGGGCTACTATGCCATTTTCCGAAATAAATAAGCTAAGACGTGAGGCTCTTGATAAACTGTCACAGCTTAGAAAAAATAGTAAAAAATATGCTGTAAATAACTATAAAATTGAAAAAATACAGCCACACAAAGCTAAAAATCAGAAAAAATACTGTAGATTAACCACCGCAAAAGCGGGACAGGGCTTTAAAGAAGCTGACCTGATTTTTGTACCTTTATTCAGCAAAACAGAGGAAATTGAGAGATTAATTACCGATGGTTTTAATGTTGGAGTTGAAATCCCACGAGCATTGTTTTCCGGAGAAAACAGGGTTATAGAAAAGCTTAATGAGGTAAAGTCCACAGGCGTTAGTGATGTACTGTGTAACAGTCTTGCATCAGTATATATTACAAAAAACGCCGGTATGAAAATTCACGGAGGATTTGGACTGAATTTTGTAAACACCCTAGATTTATTATGGGCTGAAAGCTACGGCTTTGTTGATACTGAGCTAAGCTTTGAACTTACCTTTAAACAGATTGAAAAGCTTGGGGGAAAGCTTGAAAGAGGTATAATAACCTATGGATATCTGCCCCTTATGCTTACGAGAAATTGTCCTAACAAAAGTAAAAATATAGATTG
>CAMFZJ010000171.1 GCA_946004305.1 uncultured Clostridia bacterium
TTAACAGAAACGGCGGCGCAGTTGTTGAATATGGAGAAAGTAAGTTTATTACTAAGGCTAACGGAAGCTATGATATATCCGGCAAAAAAATTTATGTGTGGGCGGTTCTTACCGCCTGCACAGGAAAGTTGGAGGATGACTATGACAATGGTGAATGAGATTGTTGATACTCTTGTAAAGAAAGCGAAAAATGTTAAGGATATTAATGGTGTTAAGTTTATTAAGGCTTATAAAGAGAGTATGACAAACTGTGATTTTCAGGGCTTTGTTTGTGTGGTAAATATTGAAAGCATTTCTCAATCGGGACAGTTTGTAGGGGGATACCAAAGTAACGGAATAAAAGGGGATATGTATTCAGTAAAGCTGTGTTTGAGAGTGTATGCTGATAATGAAACCTCCGGCGAGGATCTTGGCAGTACAACCTTAAAGATTTCTCAGGCCTTTACTCAGGCTGATGATAGTAATATTATTGAGTCTTACTATATCGGACCTATTTCCTTTGATAATCAGCTGCGTTCTATTTACAGAGAAATTAATCTTTCGCTGGAATTTTGTTTGTGTGGTGAATTAAATGGAAAAGAAAACATTAATTAATAAACAAAATATAATTCTTTATTTGAATAATAACCCCATTGGAGGAGTAATTGATTTCGGCATAAGCACTGACAAAAAAACTATGGGAATTTATGAAATTCTACAGTCTGACCCTTGGACAAATATTTCAGGCAATAGTAATTATGTGATAACCATAAAGCAATATACTGATAGCTTTCAGTTGATTAATAATGAGGATTACATAATTACCTGTGACTTTAACGGCAAAATTGTTGAGCTTAACAACTGCAAAACAAAGTCCTTTAATACTGCTTTGGACTCATCAGGCAGACTTGTTACAACTACTGTAATTAACGCTGAAAGTATGGTGGCTTAACTATGGACAAAGATAATAATATTCAATTTGATATTTCTTATGCAGAAAGCATAAGCGAATTATTTGAACAGGACAGCAGACGATTCAGCCGTTCTCTTACCGAAGAACAGGAGGTACAAACAGGATGACTTTATCTACTATGAGATACAAAGGATATAAATGGAAGCATAACCCTGCTTCTTTAAAAATTACAACTAAAGATGAAATAAAGGAACAGAGGATCTTGCAAAATAAATCAATTGTAAATGATTTAGGCTCTAATGCAAGAGTAATAAAGGGTACCGGTCAGTTGGTAGGAAAAGATTGTATTACTCAATATTGTCAGTTGTTAAGGCTTCAAAGTAAAGGCGGCAGCGGTGTTTTATCGCTGCCGGACACTTTACCCTTTTACGCATTCTTTAAAAGTATTGAGCTTTCCTGTGATCCTACACCTGAGGTTGTTACATATAATTTTGAGTTTGTTGAAGATTTATCTTCAGAGCCAATAAAAAGCCAAAGTGTTTATTGCACAGTTGAAAACGGTGAAACCTTGTGGGACATTTCCTACAAATATGATATTTCTATTGAAAAGCTGGTGGAGCTTAACCCTCAGATTTCAAGGGTTGATGAGCTTGCTTTGGGAGAGCAGGTGAGAATATGCTGAGCTTTGTTGGTATTGATATTTATGACAATGAAATTCAGCTGCCGACCCCTGAATATGTAACCATAAATCAGGAGGAAGACGTACCTGCTGATGATATATCCGTTGTGTTTCCTTTTATAGCAGACTTGCCTGAGCTTGTGAGAATTGCGGTGAAAAATAACAGTCAGGTTGTGTTTATGGGGTTAGTTGACGAGCAACAGATAATTGGCAACGAAAACGGTATATGGACAAAAATTGTGGGAAGAAGTATGGCGGCTTTTCTTCTTGACAACGAGAGCAAGCCGGAAAACTATCTTAATCCCTCATCATCTGTAATTGCTGACAAGCATTTAAAACCCTATGGTATGGAAAATTTTGTGGGTGAAGATATTGTTTTATCAGGTACTTTGAATGTTCCTAAAGGTTCTACTCAATGGCAGGCTTTATACAATTTTTGTATTAATGCTTACGGCAACAGACCGAGAGTTGAAGCAGACGGTACAGTCAAAATGAACGGTGCTGAAAGTGACGAGAGCATTGTATTTTCAAACAATGGAGGTCAGAAATATATTTCTATTAAAGAAAATAATAAAAGGTATAAGCTCTTGTCATCCGTAAAGGTTAAGATTGGTACCGACAGGGATTATAATTCTATTGTAGAAAATAAATCAATAGTCAACAGAAAAATCAACAGGGTGAGATATCTTGATTCAACATATTCTTCGGAGCTTTTTTTGGTAGCAGATAAAATGATTGAAAAGTCTGTAAAGGATAGCTATGAGATTGTACTTGTTTGCCCGGATTTGCTGATAAATTTAATTGGGGCAAATGCAAAAATTCAGGATAATTATGTTGGTGAAAAGGATAATCTGTATATTAGCGGAATTTGCTGTAAGCTTACTCCGGAGGGTGAGTTCACAACTGTGACTTTAAAAAAGAAAGGGGAATAAAAATGTGGTTATTAAATTACGTTACTAAAAATTCTATATCTGCTCCAAAGCCTGAACAGGGGCGAATAAAAGGAACTGTAAACGGAAAGGTGCAGGTGAATGCTTCAAGCGATTTCAGACATTTGCCTATTGTTGCACCTTACGGTATTGCTTATGTACCTCCTGCCGGGGAAAGCTCTGTGGTTATTCCGGTAAGCAACAGGGACGTTTGTGCAGGAGTGATAGCTCCAAAAACCAATCTTATGCCCGGAGAAGTAATGCTTTATTCCTCAGGCGGTGCTTCCATTGTTCTTAAGAATAACGGGGAAGTTCATATCAACGGAAAGAAGATAGGCTGATGGATATTAAAATTGAAAACAAGGATATCACTTTTGATATAAGCGACAATATTGTTGAGGTTTCAGGAATTGAACAGGCTGTTCAGCAGATTAACCTTGCTATGGGTGTAAAAAAGGGCAGCTTT
>CAMFZJ010000172.1 GCA_946004305.1 uncultured Clostridia bacterium
CAGGTTTCACAGGAATCGACGGAAAAATCGGCGAAACCGGAACCTATCTAAAGTAATTTGCTTTTGATTAAAAAGTGTGGTATAATAGCTTTGTGAGGAAGGAAGTAATTTACTACTGTGTGCTTATATCTGATAAAGCTATTTTAAATAATTGTTTATCATAAAGGGGTGGTACACAAACCACCCCTTTTGTATATTTCCTATATTTGATTATATATGATATAATGGTAAAAACGAATAATAATTAACGAAAGGAGTTCTGCTATATGCCTAGGGATTTAGCTTACTATGAAACAAATGAAAGAGTTGAAAAATTATCTGACAAACTGCTTCAAAATTCAGTTATAGATAAAAACCTCTATTCAAAATATAATGTTAAGCGCGGACTTCGTGACATTGACGGTAAAGGCGTACTTACAGGACTTACTGATATTTCCGAGATTTTACAGAACAAGGTTGTTGACGGAAAAACCGTACCAATAGACGGACAGCTGTATTACCGTGGATATAATATTGAAGACATTGTCAACGGCTTTACTGCTGATAAAAGATTTGGATTTGAAGAGGTTTCATACCTTCTTCTATTTGGAAATTTGCCTACTTCAGATGAATTGTCCGAATTTACAAGTATCTTAGGCGCTTACAGAGCATTGCCTACAAATTTTGTTAGAGATGTTGTTATGAAAGCTCCTTCAGCTGATATGATGAATACTCTTGCACGAAGTGTATTAACCCTATATTGCTATGACTCAAACCCTAATGATACTTCAATAGATAATGTTTTAAGACAAAGCCTACAGCTGATTTCTGTATTTCCTCTATTGTCTGTTTACGGCTATCAGGCATACAACCATTATCTCAGAAACCAGAGTCTTTATATCCACGTGCCGGATCCCTCTATGTCAACTGCAGAGGTTATATTAACTTTGTTAAGACCTGATAAAAAGTATACAGAGCTTGAAGCCAAGGTTCTTGATATGGCGCTGGTACTTCACGCTGAGCATGGCGGTGGTAACAACTCAACCTTTACTACCCATGTTGTAACCTCATCGGGAACAGATACTTATTCTGCTATTTCTTCTGCTCTCTGTTCCTTAAAAGGCCCAAAGCACGGAGGAGCTAACGTCCAGGTTAGCAGAATGTTCGAGGATATGAAAATCAACGTGAAAGACTGGAACGATGAGGAAGAAATTGAGCAGTATCTTGCTGATATATTAGATAAGAAAGCCTTTGACCGCAGCGGTCTTATTTACGGTATGGGTCACGCTGTTTATACAATTTCTGACCCTCGTGCAAGAATTTTCAAGGACGCTGTGGGCAAGCTTGCAGAGGCTAAAGGACTTACTGACGAATACAAGCTTTATCAGAATGTTGAGAAACTTGCCCCCCGGATTATTGCTCAGAAAAAGAAAATCTACAAGGGCGTTTCTGCAAATGTAGATTTCTACAGCGGTTTTGTGTATCATATGCTTAATCTTCCGCCGGAATTGTACACACCTTTATTTGCGATTGCACGTATTGCCGGCTGGAGCGCTCACCGTATAGAGGAGCTTGTCAACGGTAATAAGATTATCCGTCCTGCATATATGAGTATTGCCGAGCATAAGGAATATAAAAAGCTTACGGACAGATAGAATCCAAGCTTAATAATTTACAAAAAGGGCTGTGATAAGGAAAGCACTTAATGCTTTTTATCACAGCCCTTTGTTTTACTTATAAGTTAAGAAGTTTTGATATATTCTGTAGATTAGATACAGTATATATTAGTATCCCAATGAGGAATATACGGGTGATGTCTTAAATAAAATTTGTATTCGTTATTAATTTCATTCAGCTGTAAAATCAAGGAAAAAATGTCCTCGCTTCTGTGATATGCTGCAACATTCAGCTTTGGCTTAAAAAGTCGCAAGGTTTTTTTCATACCTACAAATGTTTCTTTTTCTGCACCTTCTACGTCCAGCTTTGCATATGTTATCCTTTTACCGCAAAGTATAGAATCAACACAGGCAACCTGAGTAGGAACGCCGGTTTCGCTTATAGCAGAATTTCTGCCGGCTTTGTTGTTGAAATTAATAACAGTATTTTTGCTGTATGAACCAATCTGCCAAAGGCTTATGTCTTTAAGATTTTTACAGCTTTCCTGTAGCTTAGCAAAATTTTTGCCGTTAGGTTCAAATGCTACAATGCTTTTGTATTTGCCCTTTGTGTAATGTAAGAGCTCCTGAATTGTATCACCCTTGTATGCACCTAAATCAAGATAATCTTCATTTTCACTAAGCTTTAGTACGTTGCTAAAGGCTTCATCCTTTGTTGTTTCACACAGGGACAGATACTTTATATCTCCTGTGTATTGAAACTTAATTATGTTTTCATATGTAAGCTTGCTTTGTTCATCCTCAAGCAGGGAATAGGCTTTGTTTATTTTATCAATATGGGAAGTGTAAAACTCCTCATCAAAAACATTATCTCCAAAAACCGGGACACTAGGCACTAACAATGTATGTTTCTTAGCTATAGACTTAATATGCTCCATAACTTCATCAAGCTGACTTGCAAAGCATAATGCAATTACAAAGTCGGAAAGCTCATTTTCAAATTGAGAAAGCTTTTTAACAGTAAAGCCGTGAAATTTCTGACCACGGACAAAATCATCACTTGCCATCACACCGTATGGTTTTATATTTAGTTTGTCAAAAACTTTAAGAACCTTGTCTGCACCGTCACCCATACCATAAAGGATAATAGGCTTTTCAGTGTTTTTGAAAAAATCCCAGACCGAGGTTAGATTATTAACAAAATCCATAATTCCACCAAAAGCTGAATAAAATAAAAACGCCCACCCTATTGGGTGGACACTTTAGTCTGTGTTGGCATCTTCCTATTTTCACAGGCCGTCACCAGCCAACTATCGTCGGCACTA
>CAMFZJ010000173.1 GCA_946004305.1 uncultured Clostridia bacterium
TTATAAAAACAGAATCCTCAATTACTGACAGTAAAGAAGCACACAAAATTGAAAATTGCAAAGGTGTTGTATGCTTTAACAATGTATCCTTTAAGTATCCCGGTGCTGAGGAAAATGTTATTGAAAACATAAGCTTTTGTGCAGAGCCCGGAAAAACAACGGCAATTATCGGCAGCACAGGCAGCGGAAAATCCACCCTTGTTAATTTGATTCCAAGACTTTATGATGTTACCCAGGGTTCAATTACCCTTGACGGCGAGGACATCAGGAGTATTACAATGGAGTCTTTGAGGGATAATTTAGGCTACATTCCACAAAAAGGAATACTTTTCAGCGGAACTATTGAAAGTAACCTTAGATTCGGTAATAAAAACGCTTCTGATGATGAGCTTCAGAAAGCTGCTGAGATTGCTCAGGCTACAGAGTTTATCAATGAAAAGCCCGAGGGCTTTGACAGCCCGATTGCACAGGGCGGTACAAACGTATCCGGCGGTCAGAAGCAAAGATTGTCTATTGCAAGAGCAATAGCTAAAAATCCGAAAGTTTATATTTTTGACGACAGCTTTTCAGCTCTTGATATGAAGACTGACGCAGTTTTGAGAAAAGCGCTTAAGGAAAGTGTTTCTGACAGCACGGTTATTATAGTTGCACAGCGTATTTCAACTATTATGGACGCTGAACAGATTATAGTTTTAGACGATGGTAAAATTGCAGGAATAGGTACACATAAGGAGCTTCTTGAAAGCTGTGATTCCTACCTTGAAATTGCAAAATCCCAGCTTTCGCCCAGGGAGCTGGGACTTGGAAAGGAGGAAGAATAATGAGCAGACCTAAAGGCCCTATGGGGGGCGGACACGGTCCGGGAATGGCTGTAGAAAAAGCCAAGGACTTTAAAGGCTCTGTTAAGAAGCTGATAAAGTATATCGGCAGATATAAAATCGCCGTGTTTATTGTTATGTTATGTGCTGCTGTCGCAACAGTATTTTCTGTTATCGGACCTAAGGTTTTAGGTCAGGCTACTACCGAGCTTGCCAAAGGTCTTATGCGAAAAATCCAAGGCGATGGCGGAATTGATATGGAGTTTATAGGCTATATTCTTCTTATAGTTTTAGGGCTTTATATAATAAGCGCATTGTTCCAGTTTATTCAAGGCTGGCTTATGACAGGCGTTACCCAAAAAATCTGTTACCGTATGCGTAAAGAGATTTCCGAGAAAATCAACCGTATGCCCCTAAAATACTTTGAAAGCAGAACCTACGGTGAAGTCCTTTCCAGAATAACAAATGATATTGATACTCTGGGAATGGGGCTTAACCAAAGCATAACTCAGATTATCACATCAGTCTGCACACTTATCGGTGTGTTTGTAATGATGCTGACAATTTCACCGTTAATGACATTAATAGCCATAATTATACTTCCTGTGTCTGCAATTTTACTTGCGCTGATAGTAAAACATTCTCAAAAGTACTTCCGTACACAGCAGGAGTATTTAGGGCATATTAACGGTCTTGTTGAAGAAACCTACGGAGGCCACCTTATTATCAAGTCATATAATAAGGAAGAAGAAACTATAGAGCAGTTTGACAAAACAAATGATGTCCTGTATAAATCAGCTTGGAAGTCCCAGTTTTTGTCAGGAATGATGCACCCTGTAATGATGCTTGTAGGTAATTTGGGTTATGCAGCAGTTGCTCTTTCAGGCGGACTTTTAGCTATTCAGGGAATTATTCAGGTTGGTGATATTCAGGCATTTATCCAGTATGTAAAGAATTTCACCCAGCCTATTCAGCAGATTTCACAGGTAATAAATCAGGTTCAGTCAATGGCTGCTGCCAGCGAAAGAGTTTTTGAATTTCTTGAAGAGGAAGAGGAGGAGCAGATTGTTGAAAATCCTGTAAGCCTTAGCGAGGTTAAGGGCTCTGTTCAGTTTGAAAATGTCAGCTTTGGATATAATGAGGATAAGATTATTATTAAGAACTTCAGCGCAGATGTTCAGCAGGGACAGAAAATCGCTATTGTAGGACCTACAGGTGCAGGCAAAACTACTATGGTAAAGCTGTTAATGCGTTTTTATGATGTAAACAGCGGTTCAATTTCTATTGACGGCAACAATATAAAAAGCTTTAACAGGCGAGAGCTTAGAGATGCTTTTGGAATGGTACTTCAGGATACATGGCTGTTTAAAGGCAGTATTATGGAAAACATCCGTTACGGCAGGCTCAATGCAACTGACGAGGAAGTAATCGCAGCGGCAAAGGCGGCTCATGCCGACAGGTTTATCCGTACTCTGCCCGGCGGCTACAATATGGAGCTTAACGAGGACGCCAGCAACGTAAGTCAGGGACAAAAACAGCTACTTACAATTGCAAGAGCAATTTTGGCTGATAATCCTATTCTTATCCTTGACGAGGCAACCTCATCTGTAGATACACGCACAGAAAGCCGTATTCAGAGAGCTATGAATAACCTAATGAAAGGCAGAACAAGCTTTGTAATAGCCCACAGACTTTCAACAATCAAGGACGCTGACTTAATCCTTGTAATGAAAGACGGAGATATTGTGGAACAGGGTACACATTCTCAGCTGTTAAGTGCAGGCGGATTCTATGCGGACTTGTACGAAAGCCAGTTTAACCATGCTTCGTAAAGAATATTTTTAAGTAATATAGTAAAACAGGGCAGTCCGTTGTGAACTGTCCTGTTGCTTTATAAATAAGTATTGGACTATGAAATTCAGCATAGCCTGATATTTTTTGTGGTTTTAGAAATAATATTTTAAGATAATAATATATGTTACAAGCTAATATATAAATTATATTATTTCTTTAAGTGTATCTAAAAACGCTTCCTCGCCAACTGCTGTCTCTTATACACATCTCCGAGCCCACGAG
>CAMFZJ010000174.1 GCA_946004305.1 uncultured Clostridia bacterium
CCCTTTGACATATTTATTATTTTTGCATTTGTGTCAATAGGAAATGTACTGCAAAGGCTTTTAAAATATTCTTCACTCCAGTTTGGGTACAGCTTACGATAAATATAGGCTGTGTTGTTAACTGTGGAATTGTTGTAGAAAAAAGGAAAATCCGAGACAAAGTAGCACTTTCCTTTTGCAGCAGGGTTTTCAAATGTGCTTTCTCCGTCAATAAGCACTTCTCCCCCATCTGCCTGAAAAACTCCGTTGATAACTCTTAATAATGTTGATTTACCTGAACCGTTTGAGCCTACAAGCCCGAAAACAGTTCCCTCTTTTACATTAAAATTAAGCTTATCCAATGCAACTAAGTCACCAAATTTTTTAGTAACATTTTTTATTTCAATCATTCTGTTTCCTCCCTTAGTTAGTCTATATACAACAGCCTACCCATAGCCGTTGCTTTAGTTATGTTTCATAAATTTTCTTTCCTTGATTTACTCCTTTGGAAAGTGCCTGTCTGCAATTTCCAAAAGCTCGCCCTTTGTAAGTCCCAAGGCTATTGCTTTCTTAAGCTCAGCCTCAAGGCTTTCTATGGCTACCTGCTTTTCAGCAGTTATTTCAGAAATGTCAGGAGAAATAAAGCTTCCCTTTCCTACTGCGGAACATATGTAGCCGTCTGCCTCCAAAAGCTTATAGGCTTTAGAAACTGTGTTGGGGTTTACCGAAAGCTCTGTGGCTAGGGTGCGCACAGGGGGCAGCTTGTCATTGGGCTTCATTATGCCAAGGGACACAAGCTTCACTACATTATTGTATAGCTGTTCGTAAATAGGTTTTCGTGAAGAAAAGTCCAAAGTAAACATTTATCGTCCTTTCCGATACAAAGTATCTGATATCAATATTGATTTAATTGTATTACTACAAGTAGTACAATATTAATATATCACAAATTTTTCCGTTGTCAAGTACTTTTTGAAAAATCTTTTTTTAAAAAACTCTTTAATTTCAACTGTATTTATGGTACAATTTTTTAGTATAGATAATTTTAATTAATAAAGGTGATTTTTTGACTAAGGTAATTGCGGTTGCAAACCAGAAAGGCGGAGTAGGCAAAACTACTACATCGGTTAATTTAGCCGCCTGTTTCGGTGCAATGGGAAAGCGCACTCTCCTTATTGACGTTGACCCTCAGGGCAACGCAACAAGCGGTGTTGCTATAGATAAAAGAAAACTAAATAAATCCACCTACAACATTCTTGTAGATGGTGACAAAGCGGAAACCTGTCTTTTTCAGACTCAATATGCAAATCTTCACATTCTGCCAAGCTCTCTTGATCTAGCTGCGGCTGAGCTTGAAATTGCAGACCTTCCCCACAGGGAAGCAAGATTGAAAAATGCAGTTCTGCCTATTAAATACAATTATGACTACATAATTATTGACTGTCCCCCGTCTTTAGGACTTATTACAGCAAATGCACTAACCCTTGCTGATACAATATTAGTTCCTATCCAATGCGAGTATTACGCTCTTGAGGGATTGTCACAGCTTATGAACACCGTCAGACGTGTCAAAAGACAGTACAACAACAGCCTTGAGCTTGAAGGTGTACTGCTTACAATGTATGACGGCAGACTTAACCTTACCCAACAGGTTGTTGAAGAAGTTAAAAAATTCTTCCCTCGTAAGGTTTTCAAAACAGTTATTCCGAGAGGAGTCAGGCTTTCCGAAGCTCCGTCTTACGGTATGCCTGTTATTTACTACGATAAATCCTGCAAGGGCTCTGTGGCTTACACAGAGCTTGCAAAAGAAATAGCAGTCAGGGAGTGATATAATGGCAAAGAAAAGAGGGGGACTGGGCAAAGGCCTCGGCGCAATTTTTATTGACAACGAAACCGAGGACAGCAACGCTACAGTCACACTTAGAATAGAAGAAATTGAGCCTAACCATAATCAGCCAAGACGTGAATTTGACGAAAAGGCTTTGGCAGAGCTTGCGGACAGTATCAGAGAGCACGGACTTATCCAGCCTATTCTTGTACGTCCCTTAATCAGCGGAGGGTACCAGATTGTTGCCGGTGAAAGACGTTACCGTGCAAGCCGTATGGCAGGCCTTACGGAAGTTCCTGTTACAATCAGAGAGCTTACTGACGAAGAAACAATGGAGCTTGCTCTTATTGAAAACCTCCAGCGTGAAAACCTGAATCCCCTTGAAGAAGCATTAGGCTACAAAAGTCTCATGGATGAATACAATATGAGTCAGGAGCAGGTTTCAAAGGCTGTGGGAAAGTCCCGTTCGGCAGTAGCAAACACACTCAGACTTTTAAATCTTCCCAAGGAAGTTACGGCTCTTGTTAAAGAAGGCAAAATCAGCGCAGGCCACGGACGTGCCTTGCTTGCCTTTGAGGATAAAGAGCTTATGCTAAAAACCGCAGAAAGCATTGTGGCTGAGGACTTATCTGTAAGACAGGTTGAAAACCTCTCTAAGAAAAAGGACAAGCCTAAATCTCCCGGAGTATCCACCGAAAGAAAGGCATCATATTTCAGTATGGTTGAACAAACCCTTTCAGAATATTTAGGCAAAAAGGTTACTATTGCTCCACTTAAAGGCAAAAAAGGCGGAGTTTTGCAGATTGAGTTTTACTCAAACGAAGAGCTTAAGGAATTAGCAAATAAACTTGAGGATAAATAAGGAGTACAAAAATGATTGATATTAAGTTTTTAAGAGAAAATCCTGATTTAGTTAAGGAAAATATTAAAAAGAAATTTCAAGACAATAAGCTTGAGCTTGTTGATAAGGTAATTGACCTTGACAGAAAAAGCAGAGAAGCTAAAGGTAAGGCTGACGACCTTCGTGCAAACAGAAACAAGCTTTCAAAACAAATCGGCGG
>CAMFZJ010000175.1 GCA_946004305.1 uncultured Clostridia bacterium
TCTCTGACTAAGGTAACGGAGAGATGCCCCTAATTCACCATCAGGACCTCCATACTGTGTGATAATTATTTTAGCAAGCTTTGGGTTTGGATTTTTGATATTTATTGGGTATTGTAATTTCTTTTCATATACAAACATCAGTTATCCTCCTCTGTTTCCCAGGGCCATGGGGATTTAATCCATTTCCATTTATTCTTATTATTATTTTCCGCAAATAACGGACCGTATCTATCTTCAAAGTCTTTTCTGATTGGCGTTAGCTTTTCTGTTAATTCCTCAATTTTCGCAATAGTTGCTTTGTCATTTGGATGTGTATCAAGGTACAGCTTTAAGTCATAAATAATAAACTGGTAGGAAGCCAGCTTTTTCATCAGAATTTCTCTCTCAGTCATTTTTACCTCCTCGGCATTTACTGCCATAGAAAGGTTTGTCAAGCACAGGGTATGCTGTGCCGGCTTCTAATGCTTGTGAAGGAGAATATAGCTTTGAGTTAAACTGCTGATATGGAATATATGCCATGGCTTCCACAGTATCTCTCGGTAAAGGAGATAATCCATAATCAGCCATAATTGTATCTAAAATTTCCAAAATTCCACTCCCTAAATCTATTGGATTGAAGAAACTGATTGAATAATCAGTATAAATCTTCAATACATATTATGCGACTACAGGGACAAGGTTAATATTTTGTGTGAACACTTGAATAAGTTTGAATATTTGTTTAGAATAAATTTCATAAGCATTTCAGTATTATTTCATATGTTTTTCACTTAATATAATTAATATATATGCGTAACATAAAAATAACGGAGGAGATAATATGTCTGATAATCCATATACAAATGATAATTTTAACAACAATGATTCCGTAAACCTAAAACCTGATTTTACACCTGACGAATACTACCAACAGTCTTTCAGCAAGGAAGAGTCTGCTGTAGATAGCTATGGTTCAACCTCTTACGATGCACCTGTTAGTGAGCATAAGGAAGCAGAACAGTCTGCATATTCCACTCAGAATATTTACAGCAGTACTTCCTATAACAAAGGCTATACCTCATATCCGAATTATTCAAATCAATATGAACAACAGCCCTATGTTGTACCACAGCAAAAGCCAAAGAAGAAAAAAGAGAAGAAGCCTGTAACAAAGGGCTCATTAGTAGCAATTCTTGTTATCAGTATTCTGTGTTCTTCGGTTTTAGGTGCTTTTGGAGGATATTATGCAGCAAGACAAAACAGCAACGGTTTAACTATTAATAAAAGTGACGGACAGGGAACATCTTATGTATCCACAGGAGCAAAATACACCACAAAGGAAATTGTTGATAAGGTTGCTGACACAGTTGTAGAAATTACAACAGAGGCAGTGGTGACAGGTTCCTTTTCTCAGCAGTATATTCAACAGGGCGCCGGCTCAGGAGTAGTTATTTCATCAGACGGATATATTATTACGAACTATCATGTAATTGAAGACGCTTCAGAAATAACAGTAACCTTAAGAGATCAGACAGCTTATACAAACGTAAAGGTAGTAGGCGTGTATGAAGACGGCGATCTTGCTTTGCTGAAGGTTTCTCCGAAAAGCGAATTAAAGGCTGCTACTTTGGGAAATTCCGACAACCTTAACGTAGGTGATTATGCTGTAGCTATCGGCAATCCTTTGGGACAGCTTGGAGGAACAGTAACTGACGGTATTATAAGCGCACTTGACCGAAAGGTAACAATTGACAACGAAACTATGAATTTGTTGCAGACAAATGCAGAAATCAGCCCCGGTAACTCAGGGGGAGGACTGTTTGACGGCAACGGTGAGCTTATAGGTATTGTTAATGCAAAGAACGCCTCTGAAACGGCAGAGGGCTTGGGCTTTGCAATTCCAATTAATGACGTAGTAGATGTGCTTTCTGATTTAAAGGAATACGGATATGTTAAAGGACAGATTGACCTTGGTATGTCATTGTCCGACATCAGCTCAACTGCTCAGGCGTGGATGTATGGCACAAACCAAACAGGCGTTTATGTAACAAGCGTAAATAATGGCAGTAACGCAGCAAAAGCAGGCTTTAATGCAGGAGATATAATTACTGAAGTAAACGGAAAAAAGGTTGAATCCACAGCAGAGCTTAATGAGATTATTCATAAGCTCAAGGTTGGTGATGAGGTTTCTTTCAAGGTTTACCGCGGCAGACAAAGCGGTACTTTAAAAATGATTCTTGAGGAATATACCCTTTCAATTTCATCAGATTCAGATAACAAGAATAATGATAATAACAATAGCTTTGATTCCCCGTGGGACATTTTCGGCTATTAAAATTCAATATACTAAAATTAAGCCCTTCTATTTTTGATGATAGAAGGGCTTTTATTGTTATTATGAGATATGAAAATAATATTTTGCACTCCGGAGCAAAGATAAAATATTAATGCATATTGTTATTTGGATTTAACTTTCTTAGCCTTGCTCCAAGAACCGTAATATACTTTACCTCACCCTGTAATAAATCATCTTGCACCAATAAATATGTAGTATAAACTAATTAATTATAGTAACCATAATTATTACAACCATATATTCAAAATAGTTGTTGATTGATTGCTAACAATAATCCTGCTAAATTAGTTAATTATTTCTATTCATTCGGTATGTAATTAATTTATTTGCCTAAAATTGTCTTAATAATAGCCCAAGGTATTAAAATCCAACCCAGAATAGCACCCATTCCGAATTTTTGTAAGAATAGCTGACCGGGTCTATAAAATATAACCTTGTTAGCATAAATCGTTTTGCCGGTTGACCAATATCCTAATACAAAATATAAAAGTAATAAAA
>CAMFZJ010000176.1 GCA_946004305.1 uncultured Clostridia bacterium
TAAACAATGCGATTACGCTTAGGAAGAAAACTACTGCTGATAAATCGAGCATACCGTATGTAAATGTAGTATAGCGTTCAGTAAATGAAACTGTGTTAAGAACGTTTGTAATCCAATCTACACCAATCATAGATGTAATTGACCCCCACATATACATAAGCAGGCCAACAGCCATTCCTACTACAGCAGCGATAATCTGGCTTTCTGTAAGAGAGCTTACGAAAACATCAATAGCAATTAGTGCGCCTCCAACAAGCAGAATACCGATTAATGTGCAGATAATTACCGACCAATCCGGCATTGCAAAGCAGGAAAGTATAATTCCGTAAACAATGAAAATGCAACAGCAGATTCCGTAAAGGGAGAACGCACCTAAAAACTTGCCCATAACTACCTCAAACAAAGAAGTAGGTGAGGTAAGCAACGCCTGATCTGTGCGCTGATGCTTTTCTTCGCTAAATGTTTTCATTGTGATAATCGGAATTAAAAATACGATTATTACAAACATATTGCTGAATGTATAACTAAGAGTCGAAACATTTCCGCCAAAGCAGGTTACAACAAAAAATAAACCTGAAAATCCAAAAAATACAGCCATAACAATGTAGGCAATAGCAGAGTTGAAGTATGAGCTAAGCTCTCTTTTAAGTATAGCACCCATTATCTATTACCTCCTTTAGTCTGATCCTGAGCAGTAAGCTGAAGGAAGCTTTCCTCCAAAGTTTCGTTACCGCTTTGCATATCTAAAATTACACAGCTTGTACCGGCAATTGCCCTGAAAACATTTCTGCGAACATCAATACCGTTCTGATATTCAACTATGTATCTGCCCACATTTTCATTTATATCCCGGTTTTTTCTCACCTTAAGAATACCGGGGATAGTCTTAAGAGCATTAAGAACCTCATTCTGCGAGCCTTCAATATCAAGCTTTAGCTTCTGATCTCCGGAAATAGAAGTGCTAAGCTCCTCAGTCTTTGCATCAGCTACAAGCTTGCCGTTGGAGATAACTATAATTCTGTCGCAGGTTGCAGAAACTTCCGAAAGCACATGAGATGAGAGAATAACTGTGTGCTTCTTGCCAAGACTTTTAATAAGGTTTCTTATTTCGATAATCTGCTGTGGGTCAAGTCCGACAGTAGGCTCATCCAAAATAAGTACAGGGGGATTGCCGAGCAAAGCCTGAGCAAAGCCCACACGCTGACGATAACCTTTTGAAAGATTTTTTATGATACGTTCAGAAACATCTGAGATTTTAACCAGTCGCATTACCTCATCAATATGCTCTTTCTTAGGCAATTTCACCTTCTTTAAGTCGAACATAAAGCTCAGATATTTTCTTACAGTCATATCAACATAAAGAGGGGGAATTTCAGGCAGATAGCCTATTTTTCTTTTTGCCTCCTTTGGATTATCCAGAATTTCGTGTCCGTCAATTGTAACAGTTCCGCAGGTTGATGAAATATATCCTGTGATGATATTCATTGTTGTTGACTTGCCGGCACCGTTTGGACCCAAAAATCCAAGAATTTCACCACTGTCAACAGTAAAGCTGATGTCATCAACAGCGGTCATATTTCCATAGCGTTTAGTAAGGTTCTTAACCTCAACCACTGCTATCACTCCTTTTGTTAATTTCCTTGCTCTTAGGCAATATTATAATAGCTTAATTATAACACAAAACTTTATATTTTTGTAGTGAATTATTAAAAAATCATACCAATTTCACAAAAATTCATAATTCTATCACAAAACTAAATGTATATTCAGATTTTTTGTTTTATTTCTTAAGACTAAAATGCATAAACCATATTTTATACGGCAGAATATTCATATATTCGTTTAATTAATGGAGGAATTTTGTGGACTACTTAAAGGCATTTCTAGTGGGCGGTCTTATTTGTGTAGTGGGGCAGATACTGATTGATAAAACAAACCTTACTCCTGCTCGTATTCTCACAGGCTTTGTAGTTGCAGGAGTTGTGCTTACGGCAGTTGGACTATATGAGCCTTTGGTTAATTTTGCCGGTGCAGGAGCAACTGTGCCGATTAGCGGATTCGGGTTCCTTATGGCTCAGGGAGTGGAAAAAGCAATTGCTGCATATGGCCCTATCGGTATTCTTTCAGGAGGGCTTACTGCCGCCGCCGCAGGAATTTGTGCAGCGATAGTATTCGGCTTGCTTGCAGGAATAATATCTAAGCCCGGCGACAAGTCATAAATTAGTAAATGACTATGATATAGATGGCACAAGCATAAAAATCCCCACAGTTTCCTGTGGGGATTAATTTGTTTAGAAATTAACTGATATAGCTAAATCTAAGCTTCACTTAATTATTTTACAGTAATCTTAATCTTCTTGCAGACACCGTTCTGAGCGTATACATAAATGTAGCATTTACCCTTCTTCTTAGCGGTAATCTTGCCCTTAGATGTTACTTTAGCAATCTTGGTGTTAGTTGACTCGTAACGTAGTTTAACGTGAGTCTTAACCTTCTTACTGTTCTTAACTGTAGCTTTAATTTTAGCCTTCTTGCCCTTCTTGATTGGCTTAATCTTCTTAACAGTTATCTTTGTTGGGTTGCCGTACTTGCCGCCCTTAGCTGCAACGTGTGCAATCTTAGAAATTGAAGTTACAACCTGCTTACCGTTAACAACCTTGTAAGCTACTACCATATACTTGTAGTACTTACCCTTCTTCAGCTTCTTGAAGGTATACGACTTGCCTGAAACGGTCTTTAGCTTCTTCATTGTCTTACCACATTTTGCACCGTAAATAATGTAGCCCTTTGCACCGCTTACCTTTGACCATGTAAGCTTAACTGTCTTGTTC
>CAMFZJ010000177.1 GCA_946004305.1 uncultured Clostridia bacterium
GTATCTATAATGTAGTTAAGGTTAATACAGGAGGAATTTCTATGAAATGTAAAATAATTTCAATTTTATTGACTTTTTCTTTACTTTTAGGTCTAACGGTAGCTGTACCTGTTGTTTCAACTGCTGCAGGTAGTGAAGATAAAGTGTATTTTGAAAATACTGCAGGTTGGGAACAGGTTTATTGCTTTATGTGGGACGAAAACGGTGCAAATAAAAGCTGGCCCGGTGAAAAAATGACTAATATTGAGGATAATATTTGGTCCTGTAACATTAACAGTCAATATCCCAATATTATTTTTGATAATGGCAAAAGTGGAACGGACAATCAGACAGATAACCTTATTCTGCCCGGCACAGATTATATTTATGAATACGAAACCAATCAATGGTATCAGTATAACAGTTTATCTCCGAGAATTTCATCCAACATATTAGACGGTGCTTGCTTTAAAGATACTTTGACAATCACTTTTTCAACAAATGCTGATTATAGTTACTATACAATAAACAACGGAGATAAAATTGAATTTAGCAAAACCTCTGAAGTAACAATCGGTGAAGATGATTCAGCAGGAAGTATTTATAGTATAAGTGTATATGGCGAAAATGCTAATGGAAATACCACTAAAAATTTTGAATACAAAAAGGTAAATCCTACCCTTGTAAAATGTGATAACACATATCCTCCTGAATTTGCACAGAAGGATAATCTGTATGCCCATGCCGAAGAAAATTCAAATAACATACAGGCTTGGCAAAAGTGGGAAACAGCTACAGGGGCATCAGCGGATAGGGGAATATATTATTTCTTCCTACCGCCTTCTGCATCAGATACAAAGGTTGAAGTATATAATACCTTTGAAAACAGTATAATAATCGATAATTATGAAATTCTACCAAATACCTCTGCAATTATTGATTACACAGAAGGCAAAACTCTTACCGTAACAGAGCAGGGTAGCTTTAATGCTATGAAGGCTCAGTTTTACAAGTCTGACTGTGAGGCGAGCTTGTTTATAAATGATACCAAAGGTACTTATACAAACTACGAGGGTAATGAGGTAAATACGGATTTTTATTCTTTTCTTGTTGCTAATAAAGAGAATTATGTAAAGGGCTCGAACTGTACAATAATTGATAACAATGGAATAAATGACACTACTCTTAAGAAAATCAAAGGCAGAGGTAACTCAACCTGGAGAGATAGTAACAAAAAGCCATTTAATATAAATTTTGACAGCAAAACAAATATAGCCGGGATTACTAATAAAAAGTTTTCCTTGCTTGCAAATGCAAAGGACGGCAGTCTGTTAAGAAATAGAATTATGTATGATTTTGCTGACGAGGTTGGTTCTTCATATTCTCCTGATTCTCGATGTGTTGACTTGTATTTTAACGGAGAATATAAAGGCTCCTACGAAATCACTCAAAAGGTAGAGCTTGGTAAAAACTCTCTTGTTTCGTTACCTGATGAGTCCGATACACTAACTGAGAATTTTAACTTTCTCGTAGAAGTTGATATATGGAATTATGCAGGTGACACTAATTTTCTAAGCGATAATAACATCCATGTAGTTTGCAAATCTCCTGACCTTGAGGGTTATGACGGAACAGACCCAACATTAAATGCACAATATAATTATATTAAAGCAAAGTATCAGCAATTAGAAAACGCTCTGTATTCAGGGGATATGTCCGATCTTGAAAATATTTGTGACGTAGAGTCACTTGCAAGAGCATATTTGTTGCAGGAATTTGGCAAAAACTGTGACGGAGGTATGACAAGCTGTTTCTTTACCTATGTAGCTGACAAAGGCAAGTTTATTGCTGACCCAATCTGGGACTGTGACAGTTGTCTTGGTAATGTAAACTGCGTTCGTCAGAACGCTACTAATACTGCTGCTGTCAATGGCTGGGCAATCAGAACCGCACAATACGATAAAACAACAACTACTAATGTGTTAGGTCAGGCATTCAATCTCATCGGTAAAACTTCCTCAAACGAAACCTTTGAAGAAATTGTAAAACGCCTATGGAAAGAGGACTTTATCCCTGCAATTTCAGTATTAAAAGGTGACTTAGAAGCTAAAGGCTCAAAGCTTAAAAGTATAGAAGAATACAAAAGCATTTCTCCAAAATCCTATAATCTTAACTATATTAAGTGGAAATTCCAATGGTTCCCTTACTTTGAGAATTTAGGGGGAAGTTATCCATACGATTTTGACGGCCAGGTTAATTATTTATACGACTGGACCTTTGCAAGGGCAAAGTGGATGACTGAAAGCTTTGAAAACGGGAATGTTGTTACGGATAATAATTATTACCTCACCGGCGAGGGCTTTGGCGGTTGGGGAGCCAAGGACTATAAACTTTCAAAAACAGACAAAGGTACATATGAAATAAGCGTTGAACTTATAAAAGATAAGGAATATATCTTTAAGATTATTGATGATAATAATAATTACTATACTGCTGATGTAAGCGATGAAACAACAGGAAAATATATAGTATTATCCTCCGAAAATCACAATGCAACCATTACTCCTGCTGAAGATATGAATGTTACCTTTGTATTTACAGGCGGAAGCTTTATTACTAAGATTAATGATGAAACTCCTACGACAACTCCAACAGAGCCTGTTGAAACAGAAGCTCCCACAGTATGTAACCACAGCGCAACAAAGACAACAACAACTGCTGCTACTTACTTTGCTAAGGGTAAGACAGTTTTAACTTGCACAGCTTGCGGTAAGGTTATTAAGACAACTACAATTGCTAAGAAGGT
>CAMFZJ010000178.1 GCA_946004305.1 uncultured Clostridia bacterium
AAATTGTTGTTGTGAACATCTTTGGAGCATACTTAGAAAGCTCAGGTCTAGGCTCGGCAATAGCCTTAAGCATAACTTCATCAAGGATATAGTTTCTGGCTTTGTGTGTTTTTTCAAGAGCTTCTTTAACCATTTCAGGAAGAAGACCGCTGATTTTAAGGTCCATCTGAATAGCAGTAATGCCGTCCTTTGTGCCTGCTACCTTAAAGTCCATATCACCGAAGAAGTCCTCAAGACCCTGGATATCAACCATTGTCATCCATCTTTCGCCTTCAGTAATAAGACCACAGGAAATACCTGCAACAGGAGCCTTAATCGGAACACCTGCGTCCATAAGAGCAAGTGTACTACCGCAAACAGAGCCCTGTGAAGTAGAGCCGTTTGAAGAAAGAACCTCAGAAACCAGTCTTAGTGCATACGGGAATTCTTCAACAGAAGGAATAACCGGAGCAAGAGCACGTTCAGCTAAAGCACCGTGACCGATTTCACGACGTCCCGGACCTCTGCTTGGCTTAGTTTCGCCAACTGAATAGCTAGGGAAGTTGTAGTGGTGGATATATCTCTTTTCTGTTTCACCGTCAAGACCGTCTAAAAGCTGTTTCTCAGCAACAGAGCCTAAAGTAGCAATTGTAAGAACCTGTGTCTGACCTCTTGTAAACATACCTGAACCGTGAACTCTAGGAAGAACTCCCACCTCAGAAGCTAAAGGACGGATATCATCCATACCTCTGCCGTCAACACGCTTCTGCTCGTCAAGTAACCAACGGCGAACAATAGTCTTCTGAGTTTTGTATAAGCACTCGTCAATCTTAGCTTCAGACTCAGGATAAATCTCGTCAAACTTTTCGTGAACAGCCTCATAAATAGGCATTAATCTTTCGTCACGAACTGTTTTGTCATCAGTATCAAGAGCAACCTTAACATCAGCCTCAGCGAAGTTGTAGATTGCTTCAAACATATCATGGTCAGGTTCATTTGAAGGATAGCTGAATTTTTCTTTTCCGATTTCAGCAGTAATACCTTTAATAAACTCTATGATTTTCTGGTTAGCTTCGTGACCTGCCATAATAGCATTGTACATTGTTTCGTCATCAACACAGTTAGCACCAGCTTCAATCATAGCGATTCTTTCGCTTGTTGAAGCAACAGTAGTAGCCATATCGGAAATTTCTCTCTGCTGTGCATTAGGGTTAATAACGATTTCACCCTCCACTAAGCCTACTGAACAACTGCTTACAGGACCGTTCCATGGAACATCTGAAATAGAAATGGCAATAGAAGTACCGATCATTGCAGTAATCTCAGGTGAGCAGTCAGGGTCAACAGCCATAACAGTACATACAACTGAGCAGTCGTTTCTCATATCCTTAGGGAAAAGGGGACGGATAGGTCTGTCGATTACACGGCTTGTAAGGATAGCCTTCTCAGAAGGACGACCCTCACGCTTTAAGAAAGAGCCGGGAATCTTACCTGCGGCATACTGCTTCTCCTCGTAGTCAACTGAAAGAGGGAAGAAGTCAACTCCGTCTCTTGGCTTTGCAGAAGCGGTAACTGCAACGTGAACAACGGTTTCACCGTAAGATACAAGACAGGCACCGTTAGCAAGCTGTGTCATTTTACCGGTTTCAACCTTAAGTGGTCTTCCGGCAAATTCTGTTTCGAAAACTCTGTAGTTTGGAAACTCCATTTTCTTGTTCATAAAAAATCCTTTCCAAGGCAAAAGCCTTTATAAATATATTTTACCAGGATTTTTTCTCACACTTAGCAATAAAACCAAAGGATAAAAGTACAAAATACACTGCTTGTCCTCTCGTTTTACCGCTAAAGCGTTGTGAAGAAAATCCTGTAATAAACGCAATATAGGGCAAACGGAATCCCGCTTGCCCCAGTTTTGTAATTACTTACGAATACCGCATCTCTTAATGATAGAACGATATCTTTCAATATCTACGCTAGTGAGATATTTAAGAAGAGAACGTCTTTGACCAACCATCTTAAGAAGACCACGTCTTGAGTGGTGATCCTTCTTATGAACCTTTAAATGCTCGGTAAGGTCATTAATTCTCTTTGTGAGTAATGCAATCTGAACCTCAGGAGAACCTGTGTCTCCTTCGTGAAGGGCATACTCTTCCATAATTGCTTTCTTTTCTTCCGGTAACATTTTAATTCCACCTTTATAATTTATTTGCCGAAACACAGGTAAAGGCTGTGAAAATCCACATTGTGGCTTAATCCAATATCCGAGTATCGGTCAACTACAAGATTATAACATATAAAACAGAAAAAGTAAAGGAAAATTTTATTATGTTTTTACTGATCGTCTTTATTAAGGTTTTTAACTATATTAATAACCTGCCTGTTAAAAATGTCCTTATCATCAGGTCCCATTCTTCTGTAAGCAAGAATTATCTGTTCTTCCTCAGGAGAAAGGTTGGTTATCCCATCTTTGATAATTCCGGAAGCAACATAAATATTTTTCCTGTCTTCTTGAATTCCTAAAAGGGTGTTGTAATCCACTTCCAGTATTTCACAGATTTTAGACAGGGTGTCTTGTCCCGGTTCCGATTTACCGGTTTCGTAGTAGGTGTAGGTTGAGCGTGAGATTTTCAGCATATCAGCCATATCCTGTTGAGTGTAGTTTGAATGTTTTTTACGTAGATTTCGTAAATGCTCTCCAAAAGCCCTTGACATAAAATTCACATCCTTTATAAAAAACGTGGGAAAATAAAAACAAATCTGTCTCTTATACACATCTGACGCTGCCGACGATACTCCTTGTGTA
>CAMFZJ010000179.1 GCA_946004305.1 uncultured Clostridia bacterium
CACTTTGAATAAGCTGGGGCAAAAATATTTTGTTGCTCTCAAAATCTGCCCCGACCTTATCAAGAGCAGGAATAAGCTCCTTATTCACAATGTCCATTGGGTCGGTATTTTCCAGAGCCTTTTGAGTAAGAACTGCTGCCTCGCTTTTTAAACCGTTCATAATAGCGTAGGTAAGTGTAATTTGGCTTTCCTCAGGCTTTGGCTTAGAAGCAGTCTCTGTGTTGTACTTTTGAATAAAGGCTGTAGAGTTTTTATCAATATTTGCCAGTACCTTGTAGGCATAGATTGCACCCATCATATCATTGTCATTAGGGTTAATAATTGGTAAATCCAGCCCTTCTTCCAAAGCCATAGTAAGGAAAATGTGGTTTACCAGCCCACGGTTTGGCAGGCCAAAGCTGATGTTAGAAACACCAAGACAGGTTTTACAGCCAAGCTCCGTCTTAACTCTGTGCAGAGCCTTAAGGGTTTCCATACAGCCCTCCTGTTCGGCAGAAACTGTCAGAGTCAGACAGTCAATATATACGTCCTTTGGATTTATTCCTATAGCCTTTGCTCTGTCAACGATTTTCTTGGCAATTTCAAATCTGCCATTTGCAGTTTTTGGGATTCCGTCTTTATCCAAGGTTAAGCCTATTACTGATGCTCCGTATTTTTTTACTAAAGGCAGAACTGTATCAAGAGATTTTTCCTCACCGTTTACAGAGTTTACAATGGGTCTGCCGTTGTAAATTCTTAGGGCAGCCTCCAGCACATCAGGCTTTGTGCTGTCGATCTGTAACGGCACGTCAACAACCGACTGTAAGGCTTTAATAACCTTAACCATCATTTCCTTTTCGTCAATTTCAGGCAAGCCTACATTTACATCAAGAATATCAGCCCCTGCGGAAACCTGACTTATAGCCTGATTCAGTATATAATCAATATCGTTGTTAATAAGAGCCTGTTTAAACAGCTTTTTACCTGTAGGGTTAATTCTTTCTCCAATTACTCTGGGTTGAGAAATCTCTACAACAGTAGTACCTGAGCATATTGCAGTATCAACATTAACAGGGCTTTTAGTATATTTTTTATTTTCAACAACCTTAACAAGCTCTGCAATGTATTCCGGGGTTGTACCGCAGCATCCGCCAACAAGCTTTACTGTGCCGTAGTCTATGATTTCAGCCATAGTTTTTGCAAAGTCCTGTGCAGTAACATTGTAGGTGTTGCTGTTAGGGTCAGGCAAGCCTGCATTAGGCTTAACAAATACAGGAATTTCCGACCACTTTACAAATTCTTTTACAACAGGCGCAAGCTCCTTAGGTCCTAAAGAGCAGTTTACACCGATAGCGTCAACTCCAAGCCCCTGTAAAGTAAGTGCGGCAGAAGCAACTGATACACCTGAAAATGTACGCATATTTTCCTCAAAGGTCATAGAAGCCACGATAGGTTTGTTGCTGTTTTCCTTTGCGGCAAGTACGCCTGCTTTCAGCTCCAGCAGGTCAGTCATTGTTTCAAAGAAAATTACGTCAGCGTCACTTCCTGCAATAATTTCTTCCTTAAAGTAATCGTAAGCCTCCTGAAAGCTCAATGCTCCGGCAGGCTCTAAAAGCTGTCCTATGGGACCAATATCCAAAGCAACAAGTTTATCTTTACCTATGGCTTTGCGAGCATTTTGTATTCCGGCAGAAATAATCTCCTTAACGCTGTAGCCACAGTCCTTTAGCTTGTAGCCGTTTGCTCCAAAGGTGTTTGCAGAAATAATCTGAGCTCCGGCTTCTGCATACTGACGGTGAATATCAATTACAATTTCAGGCTGTTCAATATTCAGAACCTCCGGAATACTGCCGGTTTCCAGTCCGCTTTTTTGCAGCATTGTACCCATTCCGCCGTCCAGTATAATATATTCATTTTTCAGTAGTTCATTAAAAGTCACAGCGACTTCCTGCCTTTCTGAATTTACAATTTTTTGCAAGATTGCAGCTTGCACAGCCCTTGCGTTTCTTTTCTATAGGCTCTTTGCTTAGTCCCACAATTGCAGTAACTGACTTTGTAGGGGTAAGGATAGAGTTTTCGTTTGTACACAGACCGATTTTTCTTTGAGAATCAAGAAGTCTTAAAAAGCTTTCCTGAAGCTCAATAGGGTAATCTCCGTAGCCGGGAGAAAACCTCCATGTCAGGTTATATTCTTTGTATTCATCAGCTATTATATCATCAAGCTTTGTACAGACTTGTTCTATTGCAACGCTTGCCATTGAGTCCATTACTACAGCCTTTGCCATATCTGTAACCTGTGCCAAACGAAGCTGTTTGTCAATATCAACACCCAAGGTTGCACAAATTATTATGCCTTCGTTGCAGCCCTTTAAATGGGCTTTTACGGAATCCCCCGCAACAAGGTCGCTGTTTTGAAGGTCTATTTTTTTATACAGATATTTAGGTTTCGCTGATGAAAGTATTATTTCTTCGCATTGATCCATCAGGCTTTCCATAGCCTGATTCATTTTTACACCGCTGTCCCCAAGATAGCGTACAGCTTCATCTCTGTTTATTTTCTCAAGCTTTATCATAGCAAACTTCCTATAGCCTCACATATTTTACGGGCTACATAAGGATTGTTCATTGTGTACAGGTGTATTCCTTTTACGCCGTTTGCAATCAAATCCACACACTGGTCTATTGCATATGCGATACCTGCGTCCCTTAAAGCTTCAGGGTTATTTTCATAGCGATTCATAATCCGTGAGAATTTTGAAGGGAGAGAAGCACCGCAAA
>CAMFZJ010000180.1 GCA_946004305.1 uncultured Clostridia bacterium
GAAGGCTTTTGCTATCACTTCTTATTCTAAAGGTGACGGAAAAAGTACTGTTGCAGCAAATCTTGCTATTTCATTTTCCAAAATGGGCAAAAAGGTAATTCTAATTGACTGCGATTTCCGTCGCCCTAATATCCATAATATTCTTAAACTTAATAATAAAGTAGGCTTTTCTGATATGATAGGCAGAATGGTTACTTTTGATGAAATTGTACACAGAGATGTTCTACCTTGTCTGGATGTGCTTACATCAGGTACAATCCCACCTAATCCATCCGAGCTTTTGTGTTCTGTTGAAGTAATGAAATTGTTTGAACGTCTGAACAATGAGTATGATTACATTATTTTTGATAGTCCGCCTGTAGGCGTAGTTGCAGACGCTTTACTTTTAAAAGATTTAATTGCAGGTTATCTTCTTGTTGTAAGAGAAAGAAAGACAACTCACGGTGATATTGAAAAATTGCTTGATTCAATAAAAATTGCCGATGCGAAAGCACTGGGCTTTATGCGTGTAGGTGTTTCAAATGAAGGAAAGCGTGGTAAGAAAGGATATTACTACTACTATCAGTATTATTAATACTTTGAATAATTGAATCTAATTCCGCTGTATTGTAACAGCGGAATTGTTTTACCATAATTTCTATATATTTTGCAAGAAAACAAAAAATAACTTGCATTTGCTTAATAAATATTGTAAAATATCTAAGATGTAGTGTTAAATAATGAATTTTTTGTATTAGGAGTAATCAAAATGAGTTATGAAGAATTTTCTAAAAACCAATTGCTTGATGAGTTGAATAATCTTAAGCAGAAATTTGAAGAGATTAAAGCTAAAGGTCTTAATCTGAATATGGCAAGAGGTAAGCCTTCTCCTGAACAGTTAGACCTTTCAATGGGAATGCTTGATGTAATCACATCAGAGTCTGATTGTCACACAAGCTTAGGAACTGACTGTCGTAATTACGGTAATGTTGCAGGCATTGATGAATGTAAACACCTTTTTGGCGATATGTTCGGTGTGGATTATGAGAGTGTTTTTGTGGGTGGTAACGCAAGTCTTACTCTTATGTTTGATGCAATATCCTGCTTTATGACAAAATCACCCTATGAAGACACTAAGCCTTGGTATGAAGTAAAAGACAGAAAATTTCTTTGTCCTGTTCCGGGATATGACAGACATTTTGGCATTACCGGATATTACGGATTTGAAATGATACCTATCCCAATGCTTGAAACAGGCCCTGATATGGATATGATTGAGGAGCTTGTATCAAAAGATTCAAGCATTAAAGGTATTTGGTGCGTTCCTAAATACAGCAATCCAACGGGTATAACTTATTCTGATGAAACAGTAAGACGTTTTGCTTCCCTAAAACCTGCTGCTAAGGATTTCCGTATTATGTGGGATAATGCTTACTGCATCCACGACGTAACCGATACCCCTGATACACTGCTTAATATAGTAGATGAATGTAAAAAGACCGGAAACGAGGATTTACCTATTCTTTTCTGTTCAACTTCAAAAATTACTTTTTCCGGTTCAGGTGTTGCTGCACTTTCTGCTTCACCTCTTAACTATAATTTCCTTTTAGACAGATATAATTTCCAAACAATCAGCTATGATAAAATCAATATGCTGCGTCATGCAAGATTTTTTAAAGATTATGACGGCTTGCTTAAACATATGGATAAGCATAAAGAAATTCTTAAACCTAAGTTTCAGGTTGTTATTGATAAGCTCACAGATGAACTTGGGGATAAAAATATTGCAAACTGGACAAATCCAAACGGCGGATATTTTGTAAGTGTTGATGTTTTCCCGGGCACTGCAAAGAGGGTAGTGGCTTTGTGTAAGGAAGCAGGAGTAACTCTTACCGGTGCAGGTGCAACATTTCCAAACGGTAACGATCCGCAAGACAGCAATATTAGAATTGCTCCTTCTTTTCCAAACATTGATGAATTATCTGAAGCAATGGATATATTCTGCATTTGTACAAAGCTTGCCGCTTGTGAAAAGTTATTGGAGAAATAATTGTTTTTTAGAAAAATATTTATGTTTTTTGTAAAAAATGTTGTTAAATATCTTGTAAATTATTGACTTTTTATTTAAAAAACTATATAATAACTCTGTTACGTCTGTGCATAGCTTTCGTAGCAGAGTTTTCTGTTTGTATGTACAGATTTTATTTTTAATTTGGAGGTCCCATGGCATGAAAAGAATTCCAAAGCCGGTGTTTTTCATCGTTGCTCTTTTGATTCTGCTGTTTTCATACACAGCTGTGTTTGGCGTGTCTTACTATGTAGGCGACAACAGACAAACAGTTATCAAGGGCATTAATGATATTCGCTGGGGAACAGACATCAGAGGCGGTGTTGAAGCAACATTCCAGCCGGCTGATGGTTACAAAGCAACAGATGCAGAGCTTGATTCTGCAAAGTCAATCATTGAGTTGCGTATGATTTCGTCAGGTATTACTGATTATGAGCTGTACGCAGACTACAACACAGATCGTATTATTGTTCGTTTTCCTTGGAAAGCTGATGAAAAGGATTTTGATGTAGAGGCTGCTATTGAAGAAATCAGTTCTACTGCATTACTTACATTCAGACCGGGCAATGAGTATAAAAATACTTCAATAGGCTCTGACGGCAACTATGTATATCAGACTCCTAAGGGTGAAACCGAGACAATACTTATGGACGGCTCGGCAGTAGCAGACGCCTATCCTGCAATTGACCAGAGTACAGGCT
>CAMFZJ010000181.1 GCA_946004305.1 uncultured Clostridia bacterium
ATTCCTCTACGTCTCGTGGGCTCGGAGATGTGTATAAGAGACAGACTTATCTTATTTTTTCTTTGTAAATTTAGAAATAACCTTAATAATTATTTTACGCTGGTATAACACAGCCATAATCAAATATCCCAGAACACCGCTAACCATAGCTGAGAGAATAAGGGTTAGCCAGGATGAAACAGGTATGAATTTATGTACAAAAAACATTACTATAAAGAGAATAGGAATAGCACACCAGGTCTTTGCCACCGTAGCAATATAATAGGTTTTAGGTTTATTGATACAGTATGCACCGTAAAATGCGTTAAACACTACATACCGAACAATCATAACAATAGTAGGAGATAGTGCAATTGCATATATTCCCAGAGGTGTAAAGCGAATCAGCAAAATATCCATCAGTACGCTTACCACACCGCACAGCAATGAAACAAATACAGGCGCTTTTAGTTTGTTAGCTACAACACTAAGCTGAGCTAAAGTAGATGTTGTAGAATTAAAATATGCCTGAATAACGGTGATTGTTGATAATGTAGTAATAAGGGCAATTTCCTCAGGCTTTAAGCTGGACTGCCACAATGTATAGAAGTCTTTGGAATATATTATAAATCCTGTAATAGGCACAAACATAATTACTGCAATTATGTTTATGGAATCTTTTATTTTTTTGTCTAAATCAATCTCTTTTCGCTTTGCATATAATGCGATAAATACAGGTGTGAAAATCGGGGCAATTGTGCCGATTATTGCTGTTATGTTATTTGGGAAAGTACGGGAAATTGACAGAATACCCATATCATACTCACCCATCAAAACATTTGCAATAGTTAAATCCAAGCCTCTTAAAAGAATTGTACTGATTGAGGTCAATGCCATCCAACAACCGGATTTTGCAAGAGTAAATGCATACTTTCTTTCAGCCTTTCGCAAATCAAAATGTATTTCCGGCGTCAAAACTTTAGTAAGGCGAACATTGATTATGGCAACTACTATTGTGGCTATAAGAGTTGCAAATGAAATCCAATATATTTTAACGGATATAAAGTTTAAAAATACAATAATCAGAGCAAAACGGATAATGTACTGAATGATGTTTCTTATTCCCTGCATATCCGTTCTGTTTGACACATATGTGGAGGTGGTAAACACTATTGTCAATAGTGTGACAATATAAGAGAAAAATGTAAGTGCAAATGTTAGCTTAACATCAAACATTATTTCAGAGGGAATAGAAATCAGACTATCCAGATTTGGCACTAAGACCATACTGACTAATGCCATTATGCTTGCTAAAACAACATTTGTAACTATAAGACTATTAAAATACTTATTGGCTTTTTCGTAGTCTTCCTCGTAAAATGCCTTTGTAATAAATCTCGCTGCAACTGAGTTAAAAACTGATGAAATTATGGCTGCGTATGAAACGAAGTCGTTTGCCAGTCCGATAAATCCATATGCAGAAGTTCCGATTTCTCTTACTATCATTGGAGAAACATAGAAGCTCATAACAAACTGCACAAGAAATGCCGATATATTCATAAAGATATTTTTATATGTCTGACGACTGCCCATTCTATCTTTCATTTATTTCTGCAAACCTCCTGTTTCCGGTTTTAAATAATATCAATCCATATTTTCAATAAAGTCAATTACTTTATCTGTTGTCACATAGGATTGATCTCTGAGCCATAGCTTTTTCTCTGAAAGATATGTCTTGTAATAATCATAATTATCTACAAGCAAATTGTATTTTTCAATCAGCTTGTCATATGTTAAGTCTTTGATATCTAAACACAAATCCGTAAGCTCTATAAGCTCCATAAAGCCCTTCATTTTCTGCTCATAAGAAATTGAAACAAAGGGTGTTCCCATTTTAGCAGAAAAAACATTTGAGTGGTATCTCATGCCGAAAATCATATGTAGCTTGCCGATTACATACTGCTGGAAGAAGCAATCGTGTGTAGGCTGCATAACGTAAGAATTTTCAGAAACAGCACACTCACTCATAAATTTGTAATCGTTTGCCTTACCGAATAACTGGGGAATAAAAAGAATCTTGTATCCGTCTTTATCAAGTTTCTTTACAAAATCGGAGAAGCATTTAAGAATTTTATTGCGTAATTCCTTATCCTGTGCATAAGCAGGGTTTCCCTTTAAAGGAGTAATGGTAATTCCTACCACCTTTTTGTCTGTGTTTAAAAAATCTGACAACTCTTTGTCCTTACGCAATTCTTCTTCGTAAATTTCAGAGTCAACAGGGGTTTGAAAAGCAGAGTCAAGGGTTACTGTTACATCTTTCTTTAAGTTTAATGACTGTAAATATTCCTTTGATATTGCCTCACGAACAACAATCATTTCAGCAGAATTAAGAAGTCGTCTTCTGATAATATTTCTGCGCTTATTAGTAAAGGGACCCATAGACGGAGCATAAAACATATATGGTTTCTTTAAAGCTTTTGCAAGTGCAAATCTGCTTAAATAAATATATTCATCCTTGCTGTATGTATCACTGATTGACGGACCGCCCGGGGCGTGAATCAGCAAATCAGCCCATTTTACGTTTTCAACAAATTCCCTTAATTCATTTGACATACAAATTTTTCCCTTTGAGCCAATGAAAGTCATAATTTGTAAAAGCTGTTTTTTCCCCGAAGGAAAATAATTTATTACTTTTGCATCTTCAATTTCAGCTTCCTGAGGATGCATTTGAGGAAGCGCAGCCTGAATACGGATAC
>CAMFZJ010000182.1 GCA_946004305.1 uncultured Clostridia bacterium
TTTTTATATTGATTTATTATTGTATATAATGTTATAATAAGCTGTAAATCAAAAAAGAAAAGGGGTATGCTTATGGCAGAAGAGTCTTTAAAGCAAAAAGTAACAGGACTTATTAACAACATTAAATACAATTGGAATACTCCGCCAAAGGGTAGATATATGACCTTTAAGGAAATTGCATCTTATGCATTCGGCGGTATAGGCGCATACCTAATCGTTTGTATGAGTATTCCTTGTATTTTAGGCGCAACAAACGTTTTTCTATCAGGTACAATCGGTATCGGTCTGACTGATATGTACATTATGTACGTAATCGGTGTGTTGGCAGGTATTCCGCTTACAGGTGTTCGTGCTAATATCGTAGATAATACGCGAAACAAGGCAGGTAAGTATAGACCGTATCTGTTAAGAATGGGTATTCCTTGTGCGATTATATTCGTAGCAATGGTATGGTTCCCGTATGATAAGCTTGCAAATCTTGTAGGCGATGGAATGATTTTCGGAAGAACTAATGAATACGTTGCAAAGTGTGCAGTTGTCCTTGCATTTAACCTTGCACTTCAGTTTTTCTATTATTTCTTCTATGACGCTTATGAAAACCTAATTCACGTTCTTTCTCCAAACTCACAGGAAAGAGCCGATGTTGCATCAGTAAAGAGTGTAATCTATTCATTCGGTCCCACCGTTTATAATATGATTATTCCTGCTATTGCAGCAATGCTACACGTAAACCAGACAGATATCCGTGTTTACAGAATAGCTTTCCCTGTAATTGGTGTTATCGGTATTTTGCTTGTATTTCTTGTATATGCAAACACACAGGAAAAGATTATTCAGGCAAAAACTCATGTTATCCAAATTAAGTTTTCTGATGCATTTAGAGAGGTTGCAAAGAATAAGTATTTCTGGATTATCTCTCTTGCTACTTGGATAGGCTTCCTTGAAACAGCCTATGCAAATATTCTTTATTGGTTATGTAACTACGGCGGTGCTTGCTCACAGCCTACATATCTTCTTATTACTACTATTTACGGTAATGCATCTCTTTGGGGTATGCTTCTCGCTCCTCTTTGTATTAGAAAATGGGGCAAGAAAAAGGTTCAAATCGTTACAAATGTCTTTAATATTTTATTTATCCTATGTATGCTTCCGTTCTTTACAGGCGGTGCAGGTGCAGACGGAAACGTTAAGGGCTATGTAATTTGGGCTGTTATGGCTTGCTTGTATCTAAATGCTGTTGTAGGCGCATTTGCTCATATCTTAAATCCGTCTATTCAGGCAGATATCCGTGACTATCAGCAGTATAAGACAGGCGAACGTATTGACGGTATGTTTGCCGCTGTTGGTACAATCGGCGGTATCATTACTCTAATTACAGCAGGTGTTCTTCCTGCACTTCAGGAAAAGTACGGTATGACTGCTGCTGTTGCCGAAAAGGTAACTGCTGACAGTACCATTATGAACAGAGTTCTTCCGGGTACAAATCAGTCATTAAGTCAAATGCTTACCGACCAGCTTGCTAACGGTCAGAATAACTTTATAAACCCATCATCAGCACTTTATGATGTAAACGGTATTCTTCTTCCTCTATTAAGAATTCTTGTAATCGTTGCTGCTGTCGGTGCTACATTAAATGTAATTCCGTTCTTCTTCTATGACCTTACAGAAAGAAAGCAGAAGGCTTATGTTCGTGTTCTAAAGGTTCGTGCCGTGTTCGAGGATTATGGCAACAATGCCTTAAAAAACAAGGATATCGTTGAAATGATTGACCTTGTAAAGAACGCAAAGGAAATGGCTGTTGCTACTCCAAAGAAGCTTGACAAGTCACAGTACAAAAATGCAGGCGACAAGGAAAGCAAAAAGGCCGGCAAGAAGGCTTATAAGGCTGATGTTGAATTCAACGAGGAAATCGAAATTGCAAAGTTCGTTGTTGACGAGCTAAACAAGTTTGATACAGAGCTTGGAAGAAAGCAGGTTGAGGCTAACAAGCTTATATTCGATGCAGGTCTTGACGGTATTAAGAACACTTCTGTTGCTGACGCAAAGGGCGAGCTTTCGGCTGCAAAGGCGTTATCAAAGAGCACAGATGAAGAAAAAGAAATCAGAAAGATGTACATTGAGCTTGCAAAGAAAAAGCTCTCTGCTGCAAAATCATTTAAGAAATATTATACAAATCCTGATGACTTTAAGGAGCTCAGCTTTGATACTATTGAAGAGTATTTCAATAAAGAGGATGAGCTTGACGAAAAAATCAGCGAGCTTGCAAAGCTAAGCCACATTGCTAAGAAGGAAAAGGACAGCGCTGAGGTTAAGAGACTGAAGACTGAAATTAAGAAGCTTAGCGAGGAACGTAAGGAGGTTCGTAAGCTTTCGAAGCTTGAAATGGATAAGCACGCACAGTTCAACCGTGCTGCAAAGCCTTATGTTGATGCTGAAAAACTGTTAAAGCAACAGGAAAACTTTGCTCACTTTAACGATATTGAAGCTCTTTACGAGGAGGCAAAGATTGCCGCTGAGGAAGAGGACAGACTCAGAGATGAGGAAATCGCAAGAAAGAAGGCAGAGGAGGCTGCTGAGCTTGAGCGCAGAAAGCTCGAAAAGGCAGCAAAAAAGAATAAGTAATTTTAAATTCATATTTATAAAATCAAGGCATTACAGTCAAAACTGTAATGCCTTCAGACTGTCGATAAAGTGGTCTGAACCACGCCTAAAATATAATCAAACAAACCTT
>CAMFZJ010000183.1 GCA_946004305.1 uncultured Clostridia bacterium
CACAGCCATATGGAGCACCTCTACGGTATTTTAGAGCTTGCCAAGAAAAAAGGTCTTGAAAAGGTTTATGTTCACGCTTTCCTTGACGGACGTGACGTGCCTCCTTCATCTGCAAAGGAATATATCCGGAATTGTGTAGATAAAATGGCTGAAATCGGTGTAGGCAAAATTGCTACAATCAGCGGCCGTTACTACGCTATGGACAGAGATAACCGTTGGGAGCGTGTTGTTAAAGCATACAGCGCAATGGTTTACGGAAAAGGCGTTGAAGCTGATGACCCTGTTCAGGCTGTTCAGGACAGCTATGATAACGATGTTACAGATGAATTTGTAATCCCTGTTGTTGTTAAAGGCGGAGATACAATCAAAGCTAATGACAGCGTTATCTTCTTTAACTTCAGACCTGACAGAGCAAGAGAAATTACAAGAACACTCGTTGACCCTGAGTTTAACGGCTTTGAAAGAGAAAATGGTTTCTTCCCTCTTACATTTGTATGTATGACTCAGTATGATGCAACTATGCCAAATGTTGACGTTGCATTTAAGCCACAGAGCCTTAAAAATACAATTGGCGAGTATGTTTCTGAAAAAGGTTTATCACAGCTTAGAATTGCAGAAACAGAAAAATATGCTCATGTAACATTCTTCTTTAACGGCGGTGTTGAAAAGCAGTACGAGGGTGAGGACAGAATTCTTGTTAAATCACCTGCTGTTGCAACATACGATATGCAGCCTGAAATGAGTGCATACGAAGTTACCGACAAGCTTGTTGAAGCTATCAAAACAGGCAAATACGATATGATTATCCTAAACTACGCTAACTGCGATATGGTAGGTCATACAGGCGTGTTTGAAGCTGCTGTAAAAGCTGTTGAAGCTGTTGATGAATGTGTAGGCAAGGTTACTGACGCAATAGCTGAAATGGGCGGTGTAGCTCTTATTACAGCTGACCACGGTAACGCTGACAGAATGGTTGATACAGACGGCTCACCGTTCACCGCACATACTACAAACCCTGTTCCATTCTGCGTTGTTGGTTATGACTGCAAGCTCCGTGAAGGCGGAGTATTAGCAGACATTGCTCCTACAATGCTGGAAATTATGGGACTTCCTCAGCCGGAAGAAATGACAGGAAAAAGCATTATTGCAAAATAATTAACTGCTGTTTATCCCCTTCTTACGGAGGGGATATTTTTTTACAAACTTTTAAATACCTATTGCAAAGATATGTACTATTATGGTAGAATAAGGTGTAAATTATTTAGGATGTGATATTATGAATAGAAAGATTATTGCAACTATTATCTGCGTTTTTGTTGCTGTTTTATGTACAAGCTGTAGCTGTTCAGGTGGAAATACTTTAGAAACAGCTCCACCAAAAACATACGAAATCCAACCAACCATTGATATTGCTGAGTATGCAACCTTTGTAACCTATGACAAATGGGTTGACACTAAGTCTGACAACTATTTTGAGTTTAAGGATGACGGTACATACGAGGGTAAAATTGACGGCACAGAATACAAGGGTGTATTCACACTTAATATTGAAGGTGCTGAAGACGGTGTTGTTAATGTAGGTGCTGTTCCTGAGGGAGAAGAAGATGAAATCCCTTATACCATTACCTTTAAAAATTCATCTGATATGACATTAAAGATTAGCGATAAAGTCAGCGCACATTTTGTTGCAGAATGGACTACAAAGGAATAAGAATATTTCAAAAATTAACCCCCTGAATTTAGTCAGGGGGTATTTTATATACAAAACTAAAAACACATAAACCAAGGGCAGGCTTTACAATGAAAGTCTGCCCTGTTCGTTCTACCTATTTTTCATACCTTTATGTATAATTATTCTTCATCAACCTTTGCTGATGCAATAACCTTTTGAGCGATATTTGCAGGTGCGTCTTCGTAGCGTACAAACTCAAAGGTATAACTGCCACGGCCCTGTGTGCATTGGCGAATAAATGTTGCAAAATCATCCATTTCAGCCATTGGAACTTCTGCTTCAACAATCTGCATACCTTTTTCAGCAGCAGGAGTCATACCCATTACACGACCTCTGCGCTTGTTTACTTCGCCCATAACGTCACCCATATTTCCGTCAGGAACAGTAGCGTTCAGCGTACCGTATGGCTCAAGAAGTGTGGGCTGTGCCTGTGGCAAACCGTTTTTGTAAGCAACAGTAGCAGCCATTTTGAAGGACATTTCTGAGCTGTCAACAGGATGATAAGAGCCGTCATAAAGGTTAGCCTTTAGTCCAACAACAGGATATCCTGCAAGAGGTCCTTTCTGAATTGCCTCTCTCAGACCTTTTTCAACAGCAGGGAAAAATCCCTTTGGTACTGCACCGCCGACGATAGACTCTGTAAATTCAAGAGAGTCGCTGTCGCAAGGTGAAAATTCAATCCATACATCCCCAAACTGTCCGTGTCCGCCACTCTGCTTTTTGTGACGTCCCTGTACTTTAACAGACTTACGGATAGTTTCTCTGTATGCAACCTTTGGAGTTTTCAGAACTGCGTCAACATTATACTTAGCCTTAATTTTTGCAACAACAACATCAAGGTGCTGTTCACCAAGACCATAAACAATCATTTCGTGAGTTTCGTGGTTGTGGAAATATTTTAAGGAAGGATCTTCCTCCATAATCTTCTTAACAGCCTGGGCAACCTTATCCTCGTCACCCTTTGTCTTAGGCTTGATAGCCATAGCATAGGAAGC
>CAMFZJ010000184.1 GCA_946004305.1 uncultured Clostridia bacterium
GTAGGCAGAGTTGAGCGTGGTTCCGTAAAAAGCGGACAGGCTGTTGTTCTGTGCCATAGTGACGGCACTACATCAAATGTAAGAATTTCAAAGCTTTATCAGTTTGAAGGTTTAAAGAGAACTGAAAGCGACTTTGCGTCAGTAGGTGACATCGTTTGTGTAAGCGGCGTGGGGGATATCAACATCGGTGAAACAATTTGCGATTTAGAACATATTGACCCGTTGCCCTTCATTAAAATTGACGAGCCTACAGTTTCAATGAATTTCATAGTAAATAATTCACCATTTGCAGGTCAGGACGGTAAATATGTAACCTCCCGTAACCTTCGTGACAGACTTTTCAAGGAAATTGAAACAAACGTAGCTTTAAGAGTAGAAGAAACTGACTCAGCAGATACATTTAAGGTTTCGGGCAGAGGTGAGCTTCACCTGTCTATTCTTATTGAAACAATGCGCCGTGAAAACTACGAATTTCAGGTTTCACGTCCACAGGTAATCACAAAGCATATTGACGGAGTTTTGTGCGAACCTATTGAATACCTTATGATTGAAGTGCCTGACAGCTATGTAGGTGCTGTTATGGAAAAGCTTGGCTCCCGAAAGGCAGAGCTTGTAAATATGGGTACAAGGGAAAGCGGAATTACTCATATTGAATTCAGAATACCCTCCCGTGGTCTTATGGGATACCGACCGGAGTTTTTAACTGATACAAACGGCAACGGCATAATGAACCATGTGTTTGATTCCTACGAGCCTTTTAAGGGCGAAATTTTAACAAGACATCAAGGCTCCCTTATTGCATTTGAAACAGGCGAAAGCGTTGCTTACGGGCTGTTTCAGGTTCAGGACAGAGGACGTCTGTTTATCGGACCCGGCGTACCTGTATATGAAGGTATGATAGTAGGTGTTTCACCAAAAGCAGAGGACATTACCGTTAATGTATGCAAAAAGAAGCATATTACAAACACCCGCGCTTCAGGCTCTGATGATGCATTGAAGCTAACCCCTCCAACAATTTTGTCCCTTGAACAATGCCTTGAATTTATTGCAGATGATGAGCTTGTAGAGGTTACACCGAATAATATACGAATGAGAAAAACAATATTATCAAAAGAGTTGCGTATGAAACAGCAGTTCAGAAAGAAGTAATATGAGCTATGTAATACTTGATTTAGAGTGGAACGGTTCATATTGCAAAAAGCTCCATAGGTATATAAATGAAATTATAGAGTTTGGAGCTGTTAAGATTGATGAGTGTATGAATATGGTTGATTCCTTTTCAATGCTTGTAAAGCCTCAAATCGGCAAAAAGCTCAACAGTCATATAGCAAATCTTACACATATAACCAATGATGAATTGTTTGACTCTGACAACACCTTCTTAAAAACCCTAAGCAGGTTTGAAAATTTTGTAGGGGACAGTATACTGCTAACCTGGGGAACCTCAGATATTCTTGCATTGCTGGAAAATTACATGTATTATACCGGCAATAAAAGGTTGCCCTTTATGAAATACTATTGTGATTTGCAGTATTATTGTGAGAAAAAGCTGAATGTATATAATCCTGCAACTCAGCTTGGTCTGCAAAACTGTGCCGATATGCTGGGAATAGGCAGTAACGAAGAACAGCTCCACAGAGCCCATACAGATGCTGAACTAAGCTATAATTGCTTTAAAGAATTATATTCCCCCATGGATATCGGAAGATATATTTCCCCTGCAGACGATAGGTTTTATAGGAAAATCACTTTTAAAAACCGTCAGCTTACAGATATTAATAACCCTATGATTGATAAGTCAAAAATGTATTTTGACTGCGATGAATGTGGAATAAGGGCGGAGCAGATAACAAGGTTTAAGGTGAAGAATAAAAGCTTTGTGGCTAATTTCCGTTGTCCCAAATGCCGTAAGCTTTTTAAGGGAAAAATAACGGCTCGCCTTAAATTTGACGGTGTTACTCTAAACAAAAAGATTGTTACACCAAATAAAGTTGAGTTGTCTGACGATTAAATTTCTTTGGAATTTTTACAGTGAAGGCAGAAATTGAACTTTTTTTGGCAAAAATTGTAGAAATTTGTTCATTCGTTGCGCTTTGTATATTTTATATACAAAAAATCACTTCTTTTTGTCTATTTTACATATAGAAAAAATGGCGATTCAGTAGTACAATGTTACGGAAGATTGTTTTCTTTAATAAAATGAAAAGGAGAGAAAATTATGAAAACATTCAAGAAAAGTATGGCAATCGTACTTTCAATTCTTATGTTAGTATCTGTTATGGCAGTAGCTGGCATAAGCGCATCAGCAGTTGATTACAGCAAATATTGCTTAATTGGCTATATTAATGGTGCAGACCTAGGCGATGCCGGCGACTACGCAAACGTACCAAACGTATTTGCAGCAGACGGTACACAGACATTAACATTTACAGAGACCAGCTATGTATGTGTTAAAACAACAGATAATACTACATGGTATATGTTTGATGCGTACTGCCAGGATACAACAGGTACATTAAAGAAGACATCAGAGGGAACATCAGAGAAAATGATGGTTCCTGCTGGTACATTCACATTCACACTTGTTGAGAATGAAGACGGTTCACTTACACTTTCTTATGCTGAGCCTGAAGTAGCTACTCCTGATGAAACAACTGAAGCTCCAACAGAGGAAGTTACAGAAGCTCCAACAGAGGAAGTTACAGAAGCTCCAACAGA
>CAMFZJ010000185.1 GCA_946004305.1 uncultured Clostridia bacterium
GGTGTACCGATTACCGCAAAGTTAAGCTTGTATTTCTCAGTTGCATCGTTCATTTTCTTGCGCATATATCCAACGATTTCAAGACCAAGCTGCTGAGCAGACTGGCTTTCACCGTGATGCTGACCAACAAGAGCCTTAAGACATTCAGCAAGTCCGATAAAGCCGATTGTAAGTGAGCCGTGCTTTAGAACTTCTCTTACAGAGTCGTTAGGACCCAGCTTTTCAGAATCAAGCCATACGCCCTGTCCCATAAGGAAAGGATAGTTCTTAACAAGCTTTGAGCATTGAATTTCAAAACGCTCTAAAAGCTGCTCAACGCAAAGATCGCACATTCTGTCTAACTGCTCAAAGAAGAAGTCAACATTTTTATTTGAAAGAATAGCAAGTCTCGGCAGGTTGATTGAAGTAAAGCTTAGGTTGCCTCTGCCATAGGTTTGCTCTCTGTCCTTATCATAAATATTACCCATAACTCTTGTACGGCAACCCATATATGCAACCTCTGTTTCAGGCTTGCCCTCAACATAATACTGCTTGTTAAATGGAGCGTCAAGGAAGGAGTAGTTAGGGAATAATCTTTTAGCAGAAACCTTCATGGTTTGCTTGTAAATATCATAGTTTGGATCTTCTGGATTAAAGTTTATTCCTTCTTTAACCTTGAAAATCTGAATAGGGAAGATAGGTGTTTCTCCGTTGCCAAGGCCCTGATCGGTAGCCTTCAGAATGTTCTTCATAACCATTCTGCCCTCAGGAGAAGTATCTGTACCATAGTTAAGTGATGAGAAAGGAATCTGAGCGCCTGCACGGCTGTGCATGGTGTTCAGGTTGTGGATAAGAGCCTCCATAGCCTGGAATGTAGCTCTGTCTGTTTCTTCCTCAGCGTGTTTGAATGCAAATCTTTGAATTTTACCTGCAATTTTGTCACCAAATTTTTCAGTAAGTATCTCAATTTCAGCAGCCTTGTAGTCAGGGCTGTTGTCCTCAAGCTTTGGCCATTCTCCGGATTTTTCCTCTGCTGCATCAGCAATTTCCTTTGCCATAGCCTTTGGGTCTTCAGTATCGGTAAGAAGCTCAATTGCTCTTTCAAGATTAATGCGATAACGCTTTCTGTAGGTTTTGGCAACACCGGGAGCCATAGAGTAGTCAAAGTTAGGAACACTCTGACCGCCGTGCTGGTCATTCTGGTTTGACTGAATTGCAATACAAGCCAAAGCTGAATAAGAAGCAATGTCATTTGGTTCTCTTAAGAAGCCGTGACCTGTGCTGAAACCGTTTTTGAAAAGGTTTACTAAATCAATCTGACAACAGGTAGTTGTAAGTGTTAAGAAATCCAAATCGTGAATATGAATATCACCATTCAGATGAGCCTTGCTGTGCTTAGGATTTAATATATACATATGGTAGAACTGCTTAGCACCCTCTGAGCCGTACTTAAGCATAGTACCCATAGCTGTGTCGCCGTCAATGTTTGCATTCTCACGCTTAACATCATTATCCTTAGCAGACTTAAAGGTTAAATCCTCGTAAATCTTCATAAGCTTTGTGTTCATATCACGAACTCTTGTACGTTCAGCTCTGTAAAGGATAAATTCCTTAGCAGTTCTTGCGTGACCGCTGTCAATAAGAACCTTTTCTACAGTATCCTGAACCTGCTCAACAGAAGGTGTGGCGGAAGTTTCCTCAATTACTTCACAAACCTTTTCTGCCAGAGCCTTAGCAGTTTCGTAGTCAGTACCGCCGATAGCCTGAGCAGCCTTGTAAATAGCCTGAGTGATTTTCTCCATATCAAAATCAACAGAACGGCCGTCACGTTTAGTTATCTTTGTAATCATATTTATTCCTCCCAAATTACATATTTGTAACGATTTAATTATAAAAACACAATATATTGTGGTGTTTCCAAATTAGCAAGCACATTATAGCGGATATTTTCAGTTTCGTCAATGGTAATAATAACAAAAAAGCCGGTATGTTTTTGTGCAATACGAGCAGAAATAATAGAAAAAATTTTTTTAAGGAATTAAACCACGATTTTCTACAATTTGTGTCTATTTTGTAACCAAACACAATATCTAGTGTTTAGTTAAATTCTGTAAACTTTTGGTTACAAGTCATTAATAGTAATTTGCATATTAGAATTAATCCGAAATATTACAAATCAAAGTACGGACAAAGGGACTGCAAGGAAAATATCGAACACATATTCGATAAAATGATTGAATTTGTTCACATTTGTTGCTAGAATAATATTGCAAGGTTATTTTGCCCCGGATAAACTTGTGAGATAAAAACGAATAGCTGAAGATTAAATTATTATTAACAGAATTAGTTGAAAGGAATTAAAAATGGATTATTTCACATGGTCACAGGAATATTATCGAGATGCAGAAAACCTGCTGAAAACAATCAGAAAATATGAACAACAGCTCAAAGCCGGAGAAACTGACAATTTGGAACTTTTAAACTCAACAATTTCAAGCTATCGTTACATTTATTACGATTTGCGCAACACAGCCAAACTGTTGGAGTCAAGGGCAATGGAGGAGATAAATGCGGCATAGTCTTATCTCTATTACAGACAAAAACGTAAATCTTATTACATATTCTGATTTCAGCAGTGATAATACTAATGACAGAGATATTTCTAAAATGAAAAAAATCTTGCATAAGGCTATAAAAAACGAGCTTACAGACAAGCAAAGGTACTGC
>CAMFZJ010000186.1 GCA_946004305.1 uncultured Clostridia bacterium
TCTTTGCGCTTTCTGACGAGAATACCAAGAAAGTATTAAACATATCATGATATATTATCTGCAAACAATACCATAGGGTAATAACCAAAGTAAAAGCCCTTACAAAATGTCTGTTCAGCCTTGCATTTCCGAAAGTGCAAATAAATGTAAGCAAAAAGCTCAGTGGCATAGAAAACAGAAAAACAAACAGAAGATTGATTGTTAAAAAGCTTTCGTTACAGCTAAACCGCAACGCTCCCTCAAGCGTAAGCAAAAGCAAGGGAAAGAACAGTATAGTTGAAAAGTTCTGCTTAATTTCATTTTGAACTTCATATATTCCAAAGCCATCTCTGTAATCTTCCCGTGACTTTCTGTCCTCCCTACTAACCATAACAGGATTATCTGAAGTATGAGTGTTACCTTTAGTCCTTTGTGTGTTGCGTTGGTTTTTAGGAGAATCAGTAAGTTTTTTCTTCTGTTGAGTAGTTCTGTGAGTAGTAATTTTTTGTGATGTGTTATTCACTTTTTTTACTTTATGGGAATTTCCTTGAAAACGGTCGGGCAAAAAAGGTTTGGAAATATCAGACTTTCTTCTCGAAATGGGTGTCGAGGCACTCGACTTTTTATTAGATTTTTTGGGAGTTGTGGAATCGTCAAATACGTTGTAGTCCGGTAAGGACTCAAATAAATCATTAATATTTGCCAAATTTCACACTCCTTAATTTTAGTCTGCATATACTAATTTTAATATACATATCTTTTAAGTGCAAGAATAATTACACAATTGTATCTTTTAGCCATTAGATAAAATGTAAAAAATGCCATAATAAAATAAAGCATAAAAAATCACCTCCGGTATAAACTAAACTCAGGGGTGATTTTATGTCAGATAAAGATAATAAAAACAATAATGTTCCTCTGGAGTTTCCCTCACGAAATCAAAAAATAATTACAGATCCAATCGTTGATGTGGTAGAAAAACAAACATTTCCTCCAAAAAAGGACTTTATTGAAAACATTACTTCAAAATCTCAACAGGGATAGCAATCCATTCTCTTACAAAAAAGGTAGGATAATTGATAATTCCTATAGTATTGTTATGAGCATTGACTGCTCCTATGTCTGCGTTTATGTTTTGCTTTCTTGCAATAAGCCTTGCCCTTAGCTGATGGTAGCTGTCTGTCACTATGGCAAGGTTTTTATTTAGCTTGTTATCCTTAATAATTTGGTCGGAAAACTTAATGTTTTCGTATGTGTTTTCAGCCTTGTCCTCTTTATAAATCCTGTCAGCTTTAATACCGTCAGCAATCATATTGTCGTACATACATTGGGCTTCGCTCATAGCTTCGTCACTACCTTGTCCGCCGGTGACAACTGCCTTAGCATTTTTATTGTTTGCAAGATATTTTTCTCCGGCTTTTATCCTTTGCATTAAAAGTGCGCTTGCTTTACCGTTACGAACCTGAGCTCCGAGAACTACAGCGGTGGAGCTTTCCGCAGGTTGAATACTGCTGAAGTATATCATCAATCCGCTTACTGCAACAGCATATATTCCAAAAATTGTAAGACATAAATTTGCCGTATTCCATAGTATTTTGGTAACCTTTTTATTGCGGAAAAACTCTCTCAATTTTAAATATTTCCTGTGAAATCCAAAGCGGAAAATTAAGTATATACATATTAAAATGCCCAATACGTTGCCGGGATTAATAATTCGCCAATAAATTATTGGGGCTATAAACCACAGTAAAAACAATCCCGCAACTAAAACTATTATTATTCTTAAAACATTCTTCATAAACTCATCTCCTATTTGTCTTTTATAATAACACAAATTATATTGACATTACAATTTTTCTTTGATATTATTTTAAAAAATCTAAAACAGGAGAGTGTTATGATTAAATCAATACTCAATTCCAAGTATTCAAAGTTTATTATTGCCTCCTTTGTTCCTGTAATAATATCAACGGTTGCTGTGTTTCTCTGTGATTTGGAAAACATAAGGTGGCTTAGAATGGTGTGGAATTATTTTCTTGCAGTAATTCCTGTGTATATGGCACTCTTGGCAAATAATTATTATGTTGAGAATAAAAAACCTGCCTTTGTGTTTTTCTCCATATTGTGGTTATTATTTTTTCCAAACTCTATTTATATGCTGACGGATTTCAAGTATCTGTGCACCTATGATTTGGAGCTTTGGAGTTATTTTAGAATTCTTGGTGAAAATATTGCATTGTGGATATTGCTTGCAAATTTGGTAATCAGTATTACCCTTGGAGTTTTAGCAGGGCTTGTATCCCTTAACCTTATGCACAAGATATTAAAGGATAAATTCTCAAAGTCTTTTTCTTGGATATTGATCGCTGTGGTATCCTTAATATCCTCTTTCGGAGTATATATAGGAAGATTTGCAAGGCTTAACAGCTGGGACATTGTTTTACCGGAAAAGCTTTTTGATGATACAATAAGAGTTATGACGCCCTTTGCTCCGGTGTTCATTTTGATTTTTACTATAATAACCCTACTGTTGTATATGGGCTATTATTTCTTTATAAGAATTATAAAAAGTAAATAAAAGTATAAAAGCTGTTGAGATTAATTCCCAACAGCTTTTTAATTAGTAATTTATCTTTGCTTTTCGTACAGATTATCCTCGTCAACCTCAACTGCCTTGCCCTGGGCAAGGCTCTTTTTTACGTCTAAAAATCGTTGATTTCTACTTC
>CAMFZJ010000187.1 GCA_946004305.1 uncultured Clostridia bacterium
AAGAGAAGGAGTGAAAAGTATTGGATAATAAGAAAAAGACCCGTAATTTATTACTATACATTGGTATTCCTATTGTGGTAATACTTTTAGTAACATTAATTTTTAATACAGGTCGTAGAGGTCAAACTGTAAAAACATATGAGCTTGTAAAATACTTTCAGGACGGAAAGGTTGCCGACTATGAGCTTAACTATGGTACAGGTGATTTAAAAATAACCCTTAACGACAAGAACAAAACAGTTGTCAGAAGTACAGTTGCAGATCCATATGAGTTCCGTCAGGACATAAAGCCTTATGTTGACAGAAACGAAAATATGACCTACAACCTTGTAAGAGCCTCTGATAATTCATTGATTATGAGCATCATACCAACCCTTATTGTGTTTGGTTTGCTTATAGTGTTCTGGTTTGTAATAATGAAGAAAATGGGTGGCGGAGGCCTTGGCGGCAAAGAAATGAGCTTTGGCAAGGCAAAGATTAAAAACACCAATGACGAAAAGCGCAAAACCACCTTTGATGATGTTGCAGGTGCAGACGAAGAAAAGGAAGAGCTTGAAGAAATTGTAGAGTTTCTTAAAAACCCTCAGAAATATAATACCCTTGGTGCAAGGATTCCTAAGGGCGTACTGCTTGTAGGACCTCCGGGAACAGGTAAAACCTTACTTGCCCGTGCAGTTGCAGGTGAAGCAGGAGTACCTTTCTTCTCAATTTCAGGCTCAGACTTTGTTGAAATGTTCGTAGGTGTAGGTGCTTCCAGAGTTCGTGACCTTTTTGATCAGGCAAAGAAAAACTCACCTTGTATTGTATTTATTGATGAAATTGACGCAGTAGGTCGTCAGCGTGGAGCAGGACTTGGAGGCGGTCACGATGAGCGTGAGCAGACTCTTAACCAGTTGCTTGTTGAAATGGACGGCTTTGGTGCCAACGAAGGTGTAATTATGATTGCGGCTACTAACCGCCCTGATATTCTTGACCCTGCCCTAATGCGTCCCGGACGTTTTGACAGACAGGTAATCGTAAGCTATCCTGACTTAAACGGACGTGAAGCAATTTTAAAGGTTCACGCTCGTAAAAAGCCTTTGGCTCCGGATGTAAATCTGAGAACAATCGCTAAAACAACAGCAGGCTTTACAGGTGCAGACCTTGAAAATCTTTTGAATGAAGCTGCTTTACTTGCTGCAAGAGCAGACAAAAAAGCTATCACAATGAAAGAAATTCAAGACGCAACAATGAAGGTGGTAGTTGGTACAGAGAAAAAGAGCAAGGTAATGTCCGATAAGGAAAAGAAGCTTACCGCTTATCACGAAGCAGGTCACGCAATTCTTTACCATGTATGTGAAACCCATGACCCTGTACACGAGATTTCAATTATTCCTCGTGGAATGGCAGGTGGATATACAATGTCACTGCCCAGCGAGGATAAGTCATACAACTCCCGCAATGAAATGGTTGAGGATATTATTGTTTCCTTAGGCGGCAGAGTAGCAGAAGCAATTATTCTTGACGATATTTCAACAGGAGCTTCATCTGATATTCAGAAGGCTACAAAGGTTGCAAGAGATATGGTTACAAAGTACGGTATGACCAGAGAGCTTGGCCCAATCTGTTACGGACAGGATAACGGAGAGGTGTTCCTTGGCAAAGATATGGGACACGTTAAGGATTATTCTGAGGAAACAGCGGCAAAGATTGATAAGCTTGTACTTGATATAGTGAACAATGCTTACGATCGTGCCGAAACTCTTTTGAGAGAAAATATCGACAAGCTCCATCAGGTTGCAAAGTACCTTATCAAGTACGAAAAAATGCATAATCAGGAGTTTGAGGCTGTAATGAACGGCACCTTCGTTGAGCCGGTTGAAGAACCGGAGAAGGAAGAAACTGTTACTACAGAAGAATAATTCTAATATCGAATAATTATAATAATAAAGGCGGATTTTCCGCCTTTATTTTTTGATACCGGTAAATTCTATTTCTTGACTTATACAAACATTTGTTTTATAATATTGAATTGGAATATGAATTTTCACATATAAAGAATCATCACATAAAGGACGTAAAGTATGTCACAGGATAAAATCATTGTAAAAGGCGCCCGCCAGCACAATTTAAAAAACATAAATGTTGAAATACCAAGGGACAAGCTTGTGGTAATAACAGGTCTTTCAGGTTCAGGCAAAAGCTCCCTTGCATTTGACACAATCTATGCAGAGGGACAACGCAGATATGTAGAAAGCCTCAGCTCCTACGCAAGAATGTTTCTGGGTCAGTCAAACAAGCCTGATGTTGATGAAATTCAGGGACTTTCACCTGCAATTTCAATCGACCAAAAAACAACCTCTCACAACCCACGTTCAACAGTTGGCACAGTAACGGAAATTTACGATTATCTCAGACTTTTATTTGCACGAATCGGCGTACCCCATTGTCCTGTTTGCGGCAGAGAAATTAAACAGCAGACTGTTGACCAAATTGTGGATAAGGTGTTATCCCTTGATGAAGGCACAAAAATTCAAATTATGGCTCCTATTGTCCGTGGCAGAAAAGGGGAGCATACAAATGAGCTGACAAAAGCAAGAAAATCAGGCTTTGTGCGAGTAAGAGTTGACGACATAATTTACGATTTGTCAGAGGATATTAAGCTTGAAAAAAACAAAAAGCATAATATTGACATAGTGGTTGACCG
>CAMFZJ010000188.1 GCA_946004305.1 uncultured Clostridia bacterium
GACCAAAAGCGCCTTTCCGGTGTGCCGTATATTCTGCACCCAACCTCTGTAGCCTGTATAGTAGCCCAGTTTGGTATGGATTCAGAGTGCATAATTTCAGCGCTTCTCCACGATGTAGTTGAGGACACAGATATTACTCTTGATTATGTACGCAAGGAATTTGGCAAAGATGTTGCAAATATTGTAGATGGTGTAACAAAAATTTCAAAAATCAAGCTTTATTCAAGAGAAGAACAGCAAGCAGAAAATATCCGCAAAATGCTTATAGCTATGTCTAACGATATTCGTGTAATAATAGTAAAGCTTGCAGACAGGCTTCATAATATGCGTACAATTGAATGTATGCCCGAACAAAAACGCAGAGATAAATCCCGTGAAAATATGGAGGTTTATGCTCCTATTGCTCACCGTCTTGGTATGAAAGCAGTTAAGGAGGAGCTTGAAGATTTATCCCTAAGGTATCTTGATCCAATTGGATACAGCGAGATTGAAAATGCAATTTTAGTTCAGGAAAACGACCGTGAAAAGTTTATCGAACAGAAGAAAAAGGAAATTCAAAAGGCTGCTAAATCCACTACAGGCAAAGCCTCAATATTCGGAAGAGTAAAGAGTATAAACAGTATCTACCGCAAAACATATATACAGGGAAAAACCATTGACCAAATTTATGATGTATTTGCTTTGCGTATAATTGTTGATACAGTCCAGGAATGTTACAATTATCTTGGTGTTATTCACGATTTATATAATCCTATTCCTAATCGCTTTAAAGACTATATTTCCACCCCTAAACCTAATATGTATCAGTCCCTTCATACAACCGTAATTGACAATGACGGTATTCCTTTTGAAGTTCAGATACGAACCTGGGAAATGCATAATCTGGCAGAAAACGGAATTGCAGCCCATTGGAAGTATAAGCTTGGATTTACAAGAATAGTAAATAATAAAAAAGCTAGACAGCTTGATGAGAATATTAATAAAATTAAGGATATTTTACAGGCGCAGATTGATGCAGACGACTCAACTGATATTATCAGAAATATCAGAAATGACTTTGATTCCAACGAGGTATATGTATTTTCACCAAAAGGCGACGTGTTCAGCCTGCCAAGTGGTTCAACAGTAATAGATCTTGCATATCTTATCCATACCGAAGTAGGACACCATATGGTTGGTGCTAAGATTGACGGTAGGATTGTGCCTATCAGCTACAAACTAAAAACCGGTGAAATATGTGAAATCTTAACTCAAAATGATTCTCACCCAAGGCGCGACTGGATTGATATATGTAAAACCTCATCAGCACGCTCCAAGATTCGTCAATGGTTTAAAAAAGAAAAGCGTGAAGATAATATAATTGAAGGCAAAATGATGCTTGAGCGAGAAATTAAGCGAAGCAATATTTCCTTGGCTGACGAACAGCTTGAGGATCTTTTGCAGTTTATGCTTAAGAAGAATAAGTTTAATACGGTAGAGGATTTGTACGCTTCCATAGGCTACGGCGGTATTCAGCTTTGGAAAATTATGCCCAGAATTAAGGAAGAGTATAATAATAAATACAGAAATACCGAAGCTGCACCTTTACTAAGACAAACAGCTCCTGCAAAGCGTAAACGTGTTACATCAGGCGTCATTGTTGAAAATATGGAGGATTGCCTTGTGAAGTTTTCACAGTGCTGTAATCCATTGCCCGGTGATCAAATAATCGGATATATTACAAGAGGATACGGTGTTTCTATCCATAAGCGTGACTGTTGTAATGTTCCTAAGGATTTATCTAAAGCAGAAGAGCCTGAGCGTTATGTTAATGTTTACTGGGAAAATGAAATCAAAGAAAGCTTCAGAGCTACCCTTGAAATTATTTCAAATGACAGAACAGGACTTCTTGCAGATGTTACAATTGCCCTGTCCTCAATGAGGATTTTTATTCATACATTGAATTCACGTGAAATAAGCAACGGACAGGCGGTAGTTACAACAACAATAGACATTAATAATAAAGAACACCTTGATTTTGTTATTAAAAGATTACGCAGTATCAAGGGTATAATTTCAATAAGCAGGTTTTAAATATGAGAGTAGTGTTACAGCGTGTAAATGGCTGCAAAGTGGAAATTGATAATAAAATTCATAGTGAAATAGGGGAGGGTTTTCTTCTATTACTTGGTGTTAAAAACGGCGACACCAAAGAAGATGCAGTAAAACTTGCAAAAAAAATATCAGGCCTTAGAATTTTTACAGATGAAAATGATAAAATGAACCTTTCTCTTGCTGATATCAACGGTTCTGTTTTAGTAGTATCAAATTTCACACTATATGCAGATTGTTCTCATGGTAGAAGACCATCATTTATTAATGCTGCACGACCTGAGGTATCTGAACCTCTCTACGAGTTTTTCTGTGATGAAATGAGAAATAACGGTGTTCAAGATGTTAAAACAGGTGAATTTGGTGCAGATATGAAAGTTTCACTTTTGAACGATGGACCTGTAACACTGGTTATTGATTCGGAGGATTTAAAGTGATAGATATAAAAGTTTTTAACGTAACTATGATTTTAACTAATTGTTATCTCTTAACTGATAAAGATACTTCAGAAATGGCTGTTGTTGATCCCGGTGACAAAAGCGACAAGCTTATTA
>CAMFZJ010000189.1 GCA_946004305.1 uncultured Clostridia bacterium
TCTCGTGGGCTCGGAGATGTGTATAAGAGACAGATATATTACTTGAATAATCCTTTGTCCCCATCGTAATATTCTTTATCAGAAAATTCCTGAGATTCATCAAGGTTGTTGTCGCTGTTTTCAAACATTCCTTTTCCGATTCTATAGCTTATATTTGCATTTCTGAAATAGGCAATAGCTATTACTATGATAATTAACAAGGAAACAACAGTAAATATAATACCGAATAAATCCATTTACGCTCTCCTTTACAACTATTCCTCTAGTAAACGTGATGAAACAACTTCGTCATCCTTAAAATGTGAAACAATAAAATTATTATTTTCATCAACTGTAATACCTATGCCTTGTTTCTTTCCGTCAACATAATTTCCAAGAAAAAGAAAATTGCCCTCATTGTCAAACCTTGCACCTATGCCATTTGGCATATTATTGTCCCATTTTCCGATATGGGCAGTTTTATCAGAGCTTCTAAAGCCTACTCCAAACCCGCTTCTGATATTATTTTCCCAATTCCCTACAAAATTAATATCTCCGTTTTTATAGTAGAAAGTACCAAAGCCGTTTCTTTTATCATCAAGATATTCACCTTCATAGGCAGTTTTTCCTGAAGAAGTGATTGTCCTACCATATCCGCTGCGTTTACCGTCTTCATCAAGGATACCAAAGTAGGTGTAATCCTCACCACAGCTTTCAATAGTTTTATCGGGTACATCTGTTTCTTCAGCACCTGTCTGCAATGAAAAGCTCTCTGATATTTCTTCCGTAAAGTCATTTTCACACTCTTTGCTTTCAGTTAAAGAAGCATTTGTATTAACGTGTAAGGGCTGACCGTTATTATCAGTTAAATACTCCGCTGTAGTTATATCAAAGGTAGAGTTCAAATTTCGGCTTAAATTAAAGTCAACTTCACCAAAGTTAAAACCACCGAGATTATCTACGCTCTCATCGTGATACACGGTCTTTGAAACAAGCTCTTTATTGGGAACTGAATTAAAATATACAAACCCTCTATCCGTAAAAGCCAGGGCTGAATAATCAGCATCAACAGGCATTTCTGATTTTGGATATAGATATGAAGTAATAGATGTATCATCATTATGTGTTATTTTTTCAAACACAATTTGATTATCAATCAGAACGGGTCTGATTTCAGTAGTATCAGGCAAATGGGAGTTATCCACATTATAATATACAGTTTTACTCCAAATATGATTTTTGTCAAAGTAAAGTTTTTTATAGATTTTATTATTTCTATAATTATTAACTATATAGCCTTCCGATGTAGGTTCAGAACTTTCATGCAAAACTCCGTTTTTGTATGATTTGTAGCTAAGGGGTTTATCACTTCTTAAATTATATATAAAAGAAAATTCATCATTATCTACATACTGAACCGATCTGTTAGCCTGAATTTCAAAATTGCTGTTAAAATAATTGGAACGAACACCGGCTAAGAAATCTGTAGCAAAATCCAGTAAATCATACCCTTCAAGTGCTATTCCGAATATTAAAAAATCCTTATAATTACTTTCCATACTAAACCCTTATTTTAAAAATGGCACAATATATTTACATACATTGTGCCACTATATACTTAAATTGAAATTGTCTTTGCTATTTCGTATAAATCCTTGTCAAATACTCTAGGCATATCAAGAGCTTCTGTTATATCAAAATCAACAATACGTCCATCCTGCATAGCAACAACTCTGTTACCTATACCGTCAGCAAGAAGATCAACTGCCTTGTGTCCCATCAAGGAAGCAACAACCCTGTCACGAAGAGTAGGAGAACCACCACGCTGTACATGGCCTAAAATTGTAGCACGAGATTCAATGCCAAGACGTTTCTCAACGTATTTTGCCAAGTCTGAAACACCGCCGACGCCCTCGGCAACTACAATAATAAAATGCTTTTTGCCTGTTTTCTGTGTTTCAACAATTCTGGCAATAACATCACGTTCTATGTCATACTCAATTTCAGGAACAAGTATAGCAGTAGCACCGCAAGCAATACCAACCTGCAATGCAATATCACCGCATCTGCGTCCCATAACCTCAACAATTGAACATCTATCGTGAGATTGAGCAGTATCACGGATTTTATCTATCATATTGATTGCAGTATTCATAGCAGTATCAAAGCCTACAGTGTACTCAGTACAGGCAATATCATTATCAATAGTACCCGGAACGCCTATACAATTAACACCTGCGTTTGTCAATGCTCTTGCACCTGCAAAGGAACCGTCACCGCCGATTACAACAACTCCGGAAATACCGAGTTCCTGACAATGCTTAGCAGCCTTCCGCTGTCCTTCTAAGGTACGAAACTCTTCGCTTCGTGCTGTGTAAAGCATTGTACCTCCGTTACCGATAATATCTGAAACAGAACGTAAATTCATTTGTTCTACATCGCCGTTTAATAAGCCATTATATCCACGATACACACCGTAAACATCCATACCTTTAGCAATTCCGGAACGAACTACTGCACGAACAACAGCATTCATACCCGGTGCGTCACCGCCACTTGTTAATACTGCGATTTTTTTCTTATCCATAACAATACCTCCATAAGGAATATACAATATTATTACTGTCTCTTATACACATCTCCGAGCCCACGAGACGTAGAGGAA
>CAMFZJ010000190.1 GCA_946004305.1 uncultured Clostridia bacterium
GGTCGGGCAAAAAAGGTTTGGAAATATCAGCCTTTCTTCTCGAAATGGGTGTCGAGGCACTCGACTTTTTTATGTGGAAGTGTTAGTATGAATATTTATTATGTTATGATAATGTACGCAGTTGCTCTTATTGTATTTGCAATTATACATAAAATAGGTAAAAATAAAAAGCCTGTAAGGCGAGGACTTTTGTCCCTAATAACAGGCTTTTTGTGCTTAGTTGCAGTAAATCTCGCAAGTGTGTTTACAGGAGTGTATCTGCCCTATAGTATGTTCACTATAGCAGTATCAACAATCGGAGGTATCCCGGGCGTTACGACACTTCTGACTTTGAATCTGTTTTTTTAAAAATCTTTGGCAATTTCAAGGAGAGATTCGCTTACAAGCTCCTTGTTCCTTGTAAGACTGCCGATTATTGATTTATAAATCAAAGCAGGACATTTGTAAAAATTTTTCCTCATAAGCTTAGCCTGATTAATGTCAGGAGCATATAAGTCAAAGGACATAAGCTCAACACTTCCGCCGGAGATTTTAAAGTTCACATTATATCCGTTGTCAATTTTACTTATTGTAACGGTGTTTTCCTTTTCAATTCTTCTCTGTTCTAAAAGCTCAATGGCACAGGCGTAGGCACGTTCTCTTACAGTAGTAGCAATAGTCCTTTCCAGTTCCTTTGCCACCATTTCACCGTTAGCTGTAACAAAATATAAATTTTCCTTTTCATCAACAAGCTCAATGTTATTATGCTTAATAAGGTCGTCAAAACAAGAGCTTATTTCAAAATAATTGGCAAGTCCCTTTTTCTGTATTGCTTCAACAACTAAGGCCTTGTCCATAGGCTTGTTTACAGAGTGAAACAGATAGCATATAAGGGTTCTTATTTCGTACTTAGACCTCATACCCCCAAGCTCCACTCCTTCGTCAAAGGTGTTTTTGTTTATATCAAATTCTTCGTTTTTTTCATTATCTCTATTAAAAGCCATATAATCATCACTTTCTGAATTTGCTTATTAATTTTCATAATAATTGTAGCACAATTTTTTTAAAATGTACACCAAATTTTTACTTATTGACTTTAAAAATAATAAATGATATTATTAACTTAATAATATAGGAAGGGAAATGAAAGTATGGGTGAATATGTAGCTTTCATATGGATTGGCTTCGCAATATTTATGCTCATATGTGAAGGCCTTACATCACAGCTGGTATCAATCTGGTTTGTACTTGGCGGTGTAGCTGCTGCGGTAAGCTGTATCTTTACAGATAATTTTCTTATTCAGTCGGTAGTATTTGTGGTAGTATCATTTATCAGTCTTGTTGCCACACGCCCCTTTGTTAAGAAAATTACAAAGCAGAAAATAGAGCATACAAATGCCGATAGTATGATCGGAAGAATGGCTCTTGTAACTGTGGATATTGTCAACTCAAAAGGTACGGGACAGGTTAATGTTGACGGAAAAATCTGGAGTGCCAAGAGCGTTGACGAAAGAGAGATTAAAGCAGGAGCTAATGTTAGAATAACAGCAATCCAGGGAGTTAAACTTCTGGTAGAGGTTGCATAAGGAGGAAATATGGATTTTACATTTGAATTTGGACCGATTATCATTCTTGCAATAGTAGTAATTTTAGCAATTTTAATTGCAAGAAATATCAAAATTGTACCACAGGCGCATGCTTTTGTAATCGAGCGTCTTGGTGTGTACCACGCAACATGGGAAACAGGACTCCATTTTAAGATACCTTTCATTGACCGTATAAATAAAAAGGTTTCTCTAAAGGAACAGGTAGTAGATTTCCCGCCACAGCCTGTTATTACACGAGATAATGTTACAATGCAGATTGATACTGTTGTATATTTTGAGATAACTGACCCTAAGCTTTATACCTACGGTGTTGAGCGTCCTTTGTCAGCTATTGAAAACCTAACAGCTACAACTCTTCGTAATATTATCGGTGATTTAGAGCTTGACTCAACCCTTACATCAAGAGATACAATCAATGACAAAATCCGAATTATTCTTGATGAAGCAACTGATGCTTGGGGCATCAGAGTAATCCGTGTTGAACTTAAGAATATTCTCCCTCCAAGAGAAATTCAGGACGCAATGGAAAAGCAGATGAAGGCAGAGCGTGAAAGACGTGCAAGAATCCTTGATGCTGAAGGTGAAAAGAGAAGTCAGATTCTTATTGCCGAGGGTATGAAGGAGTCTGCAATTTTGAAGGCGGACGCTATCAAAGAGCAGAAAATCAGAGAGGCTGCCGGTGAGGCAGAGGCTATTTTGTCAGTACAGAAAGCTAATGCCGATGCTCTAAAAATGCTTAACGAAGCTGCACCTACCGATCCTGTAATTGCTTTAAGAAGCCTTGAAGCTTTTGCAAAGGTTGCAGACGGCAGAGCTACAAAAATTATCGTTCCCTCAGATATGCAGAATATGGCCGGTTATGTTGCATCATTAAAGGCATTATGGGAGGATAATAAGCCGGAAAATAATGCTAAATAAGAATTAAAATCAATGGCTGCTAAAATTTAGCGGCCATTTGTTTTGTTTAAGATTTACAAAATTACTACATAAAACTAATTCATTACAATAATATCTATGAATCTGTCTCTT
>CAMFZJ010000191.1 GCA_946004305.1 uncultured Clostridia bacterium
TAATGTGAACAATCTGCCAAGTGTAGAAACAATGAAAAACCTTGAAGAATACGGCTGTGAAATTTACCGTACAGACAATAACGGAATAGTAACACTAACTACAGAGGGAGAAAAAATACAGGTACATACCGAAAAATAGCTTGACATTGTTTTAGCTATCTAATATAATATTTTCTAGAATAATAAAGGCTGTGAAAAGAAGAAGTACAAAAGACTGATTTTTAAGAGAGTCTGCGGTTGCTGTAAGCAGATACTTCACCTTTTGGAAATACATCTTGGAGCTGCTGTCTGAAAGGCAACGATTAGGATAAGTCGGGTACGCCCGTTACAGCGCAGAGCTAAATGCTCACCGAGGCTGCTTATGCAGTAAACTGAGGTGGTACAGCGGTTATTTATCGCCCTCTGACATTGTTCAGAGGGCTTTTATTTTTATACAGAGAGGTGATTAAAATGGGAGTTTACGAAGAACTACAGGCTCGTGGATTAATTGCTCAGGTAACTGACGAAGAAGAAATCAGAGAGCTTGTTAATAACGGAAAAGCTGTTTTTTATATTGGCTTTGACCCAACAGCCGACAGCTTGCACGTAGGACATTTTATGGCGCTTTGTCTTATGAAGCGTCTGCAAATGGCAGGTAATACACCAATCGCATTGGTCGGCGGCGGCACCGGTATGATAGGGGACCCTTCCGGCAGAAGCGATATGCGTAAAATGCTTACAAAAGAAGATATTGACCATAACTGTGAACGCTTTAAAGAGCAGATGAGTAAGTTTATAGATTTCTCAGACGGCAAAGCTATTATGGTTAATAATGCAGATTGGCTTCTTGATTTAAACTATGTTGATGTGCTGAGAGAAGTTGGCGCTTGCTTTAGCGTAAACCGTATGCTTACAGCAGAGTGCTACAAACAGAGAATGGAAAAAGGGCTTAGCTTCCTGGAGTTTAACTATATGATTATGCAGAGCTATGACTTCTATGCTTTATATCAAAAGTATGGCTGTAATATGCAGTTTGGCGGAGATGACCAGTGGAGCAATATGCTTGGCGGTACAGAGCTTATCCGCCGTAAGCTTGGCAAAGACGCATACGCTATGACAATTACCCTCCTTCTTAATTCCGAGGGTAAGAAAATGGGTAAAACCCAAAGCGGTGCAGTATGGCTTGATCCTGAGAAAACAAGCCCATACGATTTTTACCAGTACTGGAGAAATGTTGCAGACAGCGATGTTCTCAAGTGTATTCGTATGCTTACATTCCTTCCTCTTGAAGAAATCGACAAAATGGATTCATGGGAAGGTCAGCAGCTTAACACAGCTAAAGAAATTCTTGCATACGAGCTTACAAAGCTTGTTCACGGGGAAGAAGAAGCTAACAAAGCACAGGAGGCAGCAAGAGCATTATTCGGCTCAAAAACAAATACTGACAATATGCCCTCAACTGAAATATGTGAAGCAGACCTTGAAAATCTAACAGTTCTTGATTTGCTTTCAAAGTGCAGTCTTATTCCATCCCGTGGTGAAGGCAGACGTTTAATCCAGCAGGGCGGTGTTTCCGTAGATGACAGCAAGGTAACAGATCCCTTTATGGCAGTTACAAAGGAAATGTTTGCTGAGAAGGGCTTTGTAGTAATCAAAAAAGGTAAAAAAGTATTCCATAAGGCAATACTGAAATAAGGGGGATATAAAATTGAAAAAACTAGGCAAAGAATTTAAGGCGTTTATTATGAGGGGAAATGTTCTTGATTTGGCAGTAGCGGTAATAATCGGAGCTGCATTCCAGAGCATTATCACATCCTTGTGCGATGATCTTATCTCACCGCTTTTGGGTATGTTTGGCGGAATGAATTTTGACGCTTACACCTTCACAATTATGGGAGCAACATTTGCATACGGTAAGTTTATTACAGCAGTAATCAACTTCCTGATTATGGCTCTTGTTATTTTCATTCTTGTTAAGATTATCAACAAAATTACATCAATCGGCAAAAAGCCTGAAGAAGAGCCGGAGCCTACAACTAAGGAATGTCCTTATTGTAAGAGTGAGATTGCAATTGAGGCAACAAGATGCGCACATTGCACATCAGAGGTTGAATAATCAGTACATAATAATCATCAAAAAAGAAAGCCGGCTTATTGCCGGTTTTTTCTTTTGCGGAAATATAATTACTATCTGTAACAATATAGCTACCAACCGTAACAAATTGCCCAAAATTAATCAATATCTATTATAATATAGTAAAATGATAAAATAATTTTTTATATAGATTAGAGGTTATATGAAATGGACAATAAAGGTTTTAAGGTTGCTCTTGCTGTAATAGGTGTAGAGCTTGTTATAGCAATTGTAGCAGCAATATTTATCCCCCAAGGTCTGGTGGCTTTGCCTCCGGTCTAATACCAAAAGGAGCTGTGAAGTACAGAGTTTTTATCTCTGTTTTCACAGCTCCTTTTTTGTTTGATAGGAAACTTCAAATAATTAACAAATTTGCCGGTAATTGGAAAATTATTTTATGTTACTGTTAATTCACCTAATCATCCTATCAAACAAAAAATAATTTATATTGCCCGCTCAGTTGCGCCCTG
>CAMFZJ010000192.1 GCA_946004305.1 uncultured Clostridia bacterium
TACACAAGGAGTATCGTCGGCAGCGTCAGATGTGTATAAGAGACAGGATATTCAGATAATGTACGATGCTCACTTATTATCAAGACAATGAGCTATCAATCTTTGTTAAAACTCTAACAAATACTTTAGAAAAATTACGCCTGTTATTTATTTTCCTTGAAAATATAAACAAAAAGATAATTATCAGTTGTTTTTTTATAGCAATTATGTTAGAGGTGATAAGTGATTTTGCTCATTTCTTGCACAAATTTAACAAAGTTTTGAAAATTATGAATTTTTTTGAAAATTCTGCTGATTTTTTGACTTTACTATGATATAATACTAAACTAGTAGTACAATACGTGATTTAGGGGTTTTTAATACGGAGAAATACATCAGCATTGGAAGAACTGAATACGCAATAGCTCTTTTCGGAAGCTTTGACGAAAACATCAAGCTTATTGAAAAGGAATTTAACGTAAAGGTTACTGTGAGAGATGATGAGCTTAAACTAAACGGTGATGAAGAAAACATCTTTAAGGCAGGCAAGGTTATTGACAACCTTATGCACTTTATCAACCGGGGCGAAACTCTTACTGAGCAAAATGTGAGATACTGTATCTCCCTTGTTAAGGAAGGCAGTGAAGAAAGCTTTACCGAGCTTGCTGACGGATGTATTTGCATAACCGCAAAGGGTAAGCCTATTAAGCCGAAAACTGTGGGTCAGAAAAAGTATTGCCGGGCTATTGCAGACAACACCATTACCTTTGGTGTGGGTCCTGCCGGTACAGGCAAGACCTATCTTGCAGTTGCAATGGCGGTAACTGCTTTCAGAAGCAAACAGGTAAACAGAATTATTCTTACGCGTCCTGCTGTTGAAGCCGGCGAAAAGCTTGGTTTTCTTCCGGGAGATTTGCAAAGCAAGGTTGACCCATATTTAAGACCTCTTTATGACGCACTCTTTGATATGCTTGGAGCTGAAACCTACGGAAAATATGTAGAAAAAGGCAACATTGAGGTAGCTCCCCTGGCATATATGAGGGGACGTACTCTTGACGATAGCTTTATTATTCTTGACGAAGCTCAGAACACTACAAGGGAACAGATGAAAATGTTTCTTACACGTCTTGGTTTTAACAGCAAGATGGTTATTACAGGCGACGTTACACAGATTGACCTGCCTAACGGTGCTAAAAGCGGACTTAAGGATTGTATAAAGATTTTAAAAGGCATTGATGATATTGCACATTGCAGGTTCAACGAAAAAGACGTTGTCAGACACAGGCTTGTGCAGGATATTATCAAAGCTTATGAAAAAAACGAGGTGAGCAGAAATGACAGACAATAAAATCAGAGTAATTATCACTAACAATCAAAAAGCTGTTAAAATCCCAACAGGCCTGCGTATGTTAATCAGACGTTGCTGTAATGCTGTGTTACAGCTTGAGAAATTTCAGGGACCTGCTGAAATCAGCGTAACCTTCGTTGATAATCAGGAAATCAGAAAGCTTAACGCCCAATACAGAAACAAAGATACAGAAACAGATGTACTGTCCTTCCCAATGGGAGAGAACGGCGTTTACGACACAAATATGGATACCGGTGCAAAAATCCTGGGTGACGTTGTTATCTCTATGGAAAAGGCTGTTGAACAGTCTAAGGCTTTTGACCATTCCTTACAGCGTGAGGTAGGTTATCTTACTGCCCACAGCGTTCTTCACCTTTTAGGCTATGACCATATTGAAAATATGGATAGAGTTAGAATGAGAGAAAAAGAAGAATTAGTTATGGAACAGCTTGGACTTCCTGCTTCTTCAAGCTATATAATTTAATTATATAACAACAAGATGAAACATCAGGTAAACAGCTTTAAGGTTGCTTTTCAAGGAATATGGTACACAATTAAAAGTGAAAGTCATATGAGATTTCATATGGTTGCAGGACTTTATGTAATACTCTTTAGCTTTTTCTATAATCTCAGCAAGGTGCAATGGGCAATTGTTATTTTGCTTATCGCCTCTGTAATGGTTGCAGAGGTTTTCAACACCTGTCTTGAGCAGTTGTGTAATCTAAACACCGACAGCTATGACCCTATCGCAAAAATTGCGAAGGATATTGCTGCCGGAGCAGTGCTTATTCTCTCCTTTGCCGCTGCTGCAGTAGGTTTTTTATTTTACTTTAACCTTGAAATAATCGGAAATATATTAAGCTATTTCTTATGCAATCCATTAATGCTTGTACTGTTTGTCATTTCATTTGCTGTTGCAGTACTTTTTATCGGCTTTGGCCCAAACGGAATAAAAAAAGTATACAACAAAATCAAAGTGAAAAAATAATGTTGCCATCACTAAATGTGGTGGCTTATTTTATAAATCAGGAGTTAGTATGGAAAATTCACAGAAATCTGCATTTATTGCTATTGTAGGCAGACCAAACGTAGGCAAAAGCTCATTGCTTAACAGAATGTTAGGCACTAAGGTTGCTATTGTATCAAGCAAGCCTCAGACTACAAGAACTAAAATCACAGGAGTTCTAACCGAGGGTGATACTCAGCTTGTGTTTGTTGACAC
>CAMFZJ010000193.1 GCA_946004305.1 uncultured Clostridia bacterium
TTATAAAAGATTAGGAATAATAGATATCAACGGCTATATCCAATATAATAATTTTAATTCGCTCCTTATATTACTTGACGTAAATTAATTAGTGATGTAAAATATATTCAAGGAATATGTATTAATTTACACATTAACGGAGAATAATATGGATAAAGATTTTTCGCCTGATCTCATCACCTTAGTTGATGAGGATGGTTTGGAGCATAACTTTGAAATAATGGATGTAATTGAAGAAAATGACACAGAGTATTACGCTCTTATGCCGGTTTACGAAAACAGCGAAGATATTATTCAAGACAGCGGAGAGTATTATATTCTTGAAGCAATTGAAGAAAACGGTGAAGAACAGCTGGCTGAAGTTACGGATGAAAAACTAAGGAAAAGACTTTCTGATATTTTTGAGGAAAGGTTTAACGATTTCTTCTACGAGGATTGATTATTTCCTGCTTGATGCGTGTATGCGATAAAAATAACCCTACAACATTTAAATCGGGAGCCTAACTCTTTTTACGGTGTGCAGACCTCTCCTAAGGGAATGTTGGGAGTACTAAAGTAAAAAGGCGGCACCCACCTGTCACTTAGTAGGCAGGTTATTATATATCGCTTACGGTCAGGCGGGATATTATATTTTGGTGATAATTATGAAAATTTCTGTTTTAGGCTGCGGACGTTGGGGCAGCTGTATAGCTTGGTATTTAGATAAAATCGGACATGAGGTGTTATCCTGCGGACTTGCTGATGCACCTGAATTTATCAAGCTTTACAACACTCACAAAAACGACTATCTTACATACCCTGACTCTATAGAAGTAAGCTCTGACCTTGAATATGCTGTGAACAGAGCTGAGGTTATTATTATTTCAATTTCTTCTCAGTTTCTGCGTTCATATATGGAGGATATTTCTAAATATAACCTGGATGGAAAAACCATTGTCCTTTGTATGAAGGGCGTTGAGGTTACAACAGGCAAACGCCTAAGCCGGGTTGTTGCTGACTTCGTTGATGAAAGCAAAACAAAAATTGCAGTATGGGTGGGTCCGGGACATCCTCAGGATTATGTTAGAGGCATACCTAACTGTATGGTTATTGACAGTAATGATGAAGCTGTTAAGAAAAAACTTGTAGGTGAGTTTTCTTCTGACCTTATTCGTTTTTATATCGGTACAGACCTTATTGGAAGTGAGCTTGGTGCTGCTGCAAAAAATGTTGTGGGCATTGCAGCCGGTATGCTTGACGGGCTTAATATGACTTCATTAAAAGGTGCATTAATGTCAAGAGGTACTATTGAAGTAGGCAGACTTATTAAAGCTTGCGGTGGAAATGAAATGAGTGCTTACGGACTTTGTCACTTAGGGGATTATGAAGCCACCCTGTTTTCACCTTGGAGCCATAACAGAAAATATGGGGAAAGCTTTGCAAAGGGTGAAAAATTTGAAAAGCTTGCTGAGGGTGTTATGACTTCTAAAGCATTAAAAAAGCTGGCTGATACTACAAATGTAGAAATGCCCATTGTAAATGCAGTATACAATATTCTTTTTGAAAACGCTGAATTTAAAGATGAATTAAAAAAATTATTTCTCCGTGATGTAAAAAATGAGTTTTAACTTATTAGAAGCTAATATCAGTTGACATATGGGGAAAATTTGTGTTATTATAAGTGTGTAAAGGCTTTTGCCACTATACATATTTTGGAGGTGCTTCCATGTTAGATAAAACTATGATTTTCTCTATTGATGACAACAGAGGCGATACGATAAGAACAACTCTTAATACTGTTTACAAAGCTTTAGAGGAAAAGGGATACAATCCGATTAATCAGATTGTAGGATATATTCTTTCTGAGGATCCTACTTATATCACAACTTATAACAATGCCCGCAATCTTATCAGCAGAATCGACCGTGACGATTTGTTGGAAGCACTTGTGAAATCATACCTAAATCTATAAATTGAAAGGATGATGCTTTGTGGCTGAAAAGAAAGAGTTTTCAACCTACAAGGGTAAACCTCTTGTTCGCTGTGGTGATGAACTTTACTACGGCAATATGGATGATGAATTTGTAATTCACCTAATTATCAAAAGTAAAACTGAGGTTAACGGTGTTCAGATTGCAGACAAGGTTACTGTACAGCTTATGGCGACAGATCCCGGACTTTCTCCAAGACGTCAGCTTGTAAAATCAAGCGAGAAAAACGGTCTGTTTGTTGCAATGGATGTTGGTGACGCTTGGCTTGAACGTGCGTTAGCTCACAAAATTTAATAATAGTCTGTCTGCTCCGTTTCAAATGAAACGGAGTTTTTATTTTATTCATAGTATTATTCTATACGACAAAGCACCGGTGGAAATCCACCGGTGCTAATTATTAAGAATTATTAAGTTAAGTAGAATTATTTAACCTTTACTGTCTTAACCTTAGTCCACTTGCTGTAAGCAATCTTCTTACCGGACTTAACGTAAGATCTTACAGATACATTATATTTCTTACCACTCTTAAGCTTCTTGATAACCTTTGTTACCTTCTTGTTTA
>CAMFZJ010000194.1 GCA_946004305.1 uncultured Clostridia bacterium
AAACTAATAGCTTGTATGCGTCAATCTCCAATGCGTCTGCAATTTTAAAAATAATTACTTATTTAATTAATATAAAGCAATATAAAGCAAACTATAATTTGCTTATTATAAAAATGAAAGGAGTTTAGTATGAAAATTTGGAAATTGGTTTCGGGCATTATTTCAATAGTGCTGTTCACTTTCGTAACTTTTCAGTCTTGTGCTGCCGGAATAGCAAACACATTAACTGAAAACGGCGAGTCAAGTGGCAGTGCAGGAATTGTTGTAGCTATAATGCTTCTTGCCGGGGGTATAGTTTCTATTGCGGTTCGCAATGCCGGAAAAGGCGGAAATATTGCATTGACTGTAATTTTTGCAATTGGAGCAATAGTTGGTTTTTCAATGGCAGGCAGCTTTGTTGACCTAAATATTTGGGCAGGCTGGTGTGCATTAAATGCAGTTCTTGCAGTAGTTGACATTTTTATTTCCGGTAAAAATAAAAAAGTTCAGGAGGAAAAGTAATTGAAAAAATTTATATCTCTAATTATGGCAGTTATGATGTTGGCTATTGGTTCAGCTTTTTTTACAGGCTGTTCAAGCTCAACAAAATCTACAGATGCGAAAACACAGAGCGCACAGGCAGAAACAGTCAAGGAAGATGACAGTAATGATGGTCAGTTAGGTGACTATGTGGTTGATATCAAGTCATCAAGATTTTCAAAGAATTTGTCAGGCGAAAAAGTTATAATAATTACATACAGATTTACAAATAACAGCAGTAATGCTAAATCCTTTATGGGTGCCTGTGATGCCAAGGCTTATCAGGACGGAGTGGAAATTGAAAGAGATTTTATGGTTCAGGATAAGTCCTATGATTCTAATAGCAGTACCAAGGACATAAAGTCAGGCAAGACTGTTGATGTTGAGATAGCTTACACTCTGAATGACACAAAAACAGATGTTGATGTAGAGGTATCCGAGCTTATTAGCTTAAGCGATGATATGGTTACAAAAACCTTTAAAATTAAGTAAAAAGGCAAATAAAAAATCAGCTAGCCGATTTCGGTTAGCTGTTTTTATTTATAGTCCCAAGTAGGTACATATTTTTCATCCGCAGAGCTTAATTCCTGGACAAAGCCCTCAAGCCCTAAGTCGAATAAATAGTTTTTTACTTTATTGTATTCTCTCTGAGTGATTTTTCTCTTAAGCTTTTCAAAATTCACGGCATTGCCTAAAGGCACATATTGCCCCATAAGACTTACCATACAATTCTCAAAATTTTCTTTTATAATATCAAGCACTCCTATGCTGTTCTTAGTGTGATTAGGAAGCACAAGGTGCCTGATAATTGTTCCCTTTTTCATTAAGCCATTATTATCAAATGCAGCTTTCCCTGTTTGATTTATCATTTCCCTTATGGCGTTCTTTGTTATTTCAACATAGTTATCTGCATTCGAGTAGATTTTTCCCAGCTCATTACTGCTGTATTTGAAATCAGGCAGATATATGTCAACATAACCCTCAAGACTTTTCAGTGTTTCCAAATCTTCATATCCGCCGGAATTATACACAATGGGAATTTCAGGCTTGTAGATATTCAAAGCCTCAATAATACTATGAACATAGGGAGTAGGAGAAACCAGATTAATATTATGTACTCCCATATTTTCAAGTCTTTTAAATTCTTCCGCAAGCTTCTTTACAGAAATAACAGTACCGTTGTTCTGTGCGGAAATCTCATAATTCTGACAGTAAACGCATCTTAATGTACATCCGCTGAAAAATATTGCCCCGCTGCCCATAGTACCACTTATACAAGGCTCCTCCCACATATGAGGAGCAATCCTGGCGACCTTAGGCAAATAACCCATTTTGCAAAAACCTCTTCCGCTGTTTTCCATTCTTTCAGCGTTGCAGCCTCTTGGACAAAGATTACAAATCATATTATCACCACAAAAATTATACCACAGCATAAACCTGTCAACAAGCTAAAAAGTTTCAAAATCTCCTAAATAATTTTCCAAAACATCGTCAAATTGATCAAAGTCCAGCTGCGTCTTGTTGCAGGTTTGCACCAGTTTGATTACCATTTCTTTGTTGTTTGAGATATCTTCAACAATTCTTTCTTTAGTAATTTTGACTCCATAACTGCTTTTTTTATTTTTGCACTCCAAAAGGCAGTAGCGAGTTACCATATAAATTTCCCCCTAAAAAAGTCACTAAAGTGACAAAATTTCACCTAAAGAATATTAGCATACAAATTTTTCTGTGTCAATTTTTCTTACATCAATGTAAATTTTTTGCTAAATTGTTACAATAATCGTCAAAAAAGTCAGTACCAATATTTTGAAACAGGGCAGTAGTTCCTTATATGTGCTGTTAAACTGCTTGTTCAACAACAGCTTTTGCTTGTATTGATATTGCTTTATTGACTTATGCTTGGTTGCAAGTAGCAAAGAATGAATATTATACAAAGGATAATTATTCTAATATTGGAAATAAAATACCAACTATAACACTATACATACCATCTGTAACATTTTGCAATATT
>CAMFZJ010000195.1 GCA_946004305.1 uncultured Clostridia bacterium
ACCTTTCCTGTACAGGGAGCAAGGCATTGCTTTATATGAAAATTAAGACAGGGTCTGTCCTTGCCGAAATCCTTTGGAAAACTGCGGTGGCAGGTTGGAAGCTTGAATATTTTGTTAGCTTCCTCCACCGCCTGTTTAACGTAATAGCTGCTTTTATATGGTCCTATATATGTTGCGCCGTCATCCTTCTTCTGCAATTCATAAGTGATTTTTCTCCACTTTTCGTTACTTACACGAATATAGCTGTAGCCCTTATCGTCTTTAAGGAGAATATTGTACTTGGGAGTGTGCTGTTTAATCAGGCTACACTCCAGTATTAAGGCTTCAAACTCGCTGTCACAGATAATATACTGAAAATCATCAACATTTTCAACCATTCTGCGGACTTTTTCGCCGTGGTTATTCTGTGAGCCGAAATACTGTGAAACACGATTTTTCAGAGCTTTTGCTTTGCCTATATATATTATTTTACCCTTTTGGTTGTGCATTATATACACACCCGGTGACAATGGCAAAGCCATCGCTTTTTTTCTCAGTTCTTTAATCTTACTGTTCATAACATCACGATTTGTTTTGGGATAATTTGAAGTTTCCTATCAACTAAAAAAAGGGCGGAAAATCCGCCCATTAAAATCAAAGCTTGTTATCAGTCAGCAAAACCGGAATCAACAAGTGCTACTAAACCGTCAACTGCATCCTCTTCATCTGCACCGTCAGCCATAATCTTAATTGTTGTACCGCCGATAATACCAAGTGAAAGAACACCGAGAAGGCTCTTAGCGTTTACTCTTCTCTCTTCTTTTTCTACCCATACTGTTGCTTTATACTCATTAGCTTTCTGGATAAAGAAAGTAGCAGGACGAGCATGTAGTCCGGCTTTATTTTTAACTAAAACTTCCTTAACGTACATTACAAAAACCCTCTCTTAAATCATATTTTGTGCTGTAGGATAATATAGTATTCCCATTAATTAGCTTTCATAACATATTATATCATTTTATTTTTGAACGTCAACAGCAAAATTCCATTTTTGGATTTTGTAACACTTATATTTATTTTTCACCTTTTGCCTTTGTGCAACATTACAAAAATTTTTCATAATGTTACAACACATTATTATTCTGCGTCAACATTCTCACAAATTATTCTCTTGTCCTCTTGTGAAAGCTCTTTTTTCGCAATCATATCGGGACGCTTTTTTGCTGTAGCTATAAGGCTTTGCTCATATCTCCAGCGATCCACCTTTGCGTGATCTCCGCTATAGAGAACCGGCGGTACTTCCCGACCTCGCCAAACCTGTGGCTTTGTATATTGTGGGTATTCAAGCAGTCCGTTATAGTGGCTCTCTTCCATAAAGCACTCGTTATTCGAAAGCACCCCCGGTGCCATTCTTGAAAGGGAGTCGATAAATACAAGTGCCGGCAACTCTCCCCCTGTAAGGACATAATCACCTATAGATATTTCTTCATCAATCATTGTGTCTATAACACGCTGGTCAACACCTTCATAGTGACCTGCAAGAACGCATATATTCTTATGTTCAGAAAGCTCCTTGAGCTTTTCCTGATTAAGGGGCTTTCCCTGGGGCGACATATAGACAAAATAAGGCTTGCTTTCCGTCTGCCTGCATATATCCTCATAGCAAAGTGCAATCGGCTCACACTTCATAAGCATTCCCATTCCGCCGCCGTAAACTGTATCGTCAACTCTGCGGTGCTTATCAAATGCATAATCTCTCAGCTGGTGGCAATGAATCTCAATAGCTCCGCTTTTTCTTCCTCTGCCGATGATACTTTCACTTAAAACTGCATCACACATTTCGGGAAACAGAGTAATCAAATCAATCCTCATCAAATAATCCTTCCATTGGGCGAATAAGGATAATGCCCTTTTCAACATTCTTTTCTATTACAACAGAGTCAATAACAGGAATAAGATAGTCCTTGCCTTCAGGTGATTTCACAGTATAAACATCATTTGCACCGGTTTTAAATACATCAGCTACAACACCGTATTCTGTGTTGTTATCAATATCAACAACCTTGCAGCCGATTAAGTCCTGAACAAAATTTTTGCCCTTTGGAAGCTTTACATCCTTACGGTTAATGTATAAAACCTTCCCACGCAAAAGCTCTGCCTGTTCGATTGTTTCTACTCCCTTTAACTTCATAAGAACTATATTTTTATGAGGTCTGCCGGTAACTGTAATTTTCTCTTTACCTTCTTCAAAATACAAGGTTTTGAATTTTGCCAGAAATGCCGGCGAGTCGCACCAAGGGTCAACTCTTACCTCTCCCCTAATTCCGTGTGTTCCTACGATTTTTCCTGCTTCTAAATATTCTTTAAGCATAATACTCTCCTGTTTTGTATAATCCGGAATAAATTATTTAGGATATTTTAACACAAAATGACTTAATATGTAAAGCCTGAACCGAGGTAAATTTCACATAAAAAAAGAGCAAGTAACCTTGCCCCATTTTTATTTACTGAAATCAGTCAATT